>CAZKXV010000129.1:0-4676 GCA_964556835.1 uncultured Clostridia bacterium | reverse complement strand
TTTGTTTTTGCTTTATAAATCAATCTAAGCATTATAAACTTCTGCAAAACCATCATTAATTCGTTTAAATTAAATGGTTGTTCTTTCATTATTTTTAACACAAATGGATTAAATGTCGATGTTTCTGTTTTATCTAAAACTAATAAGGTTGTATTTACTACATCACCTATTTTATGTGAATCCAAATTTACATATTCTACATTATAATCATAAAAACAATTCGCATATTCAGCCATTTCTACTGCAAAACCTTTTAATTCTTCATAAGTTCTCAGATTTTGATTAATATATTTTTTATATGCTTTAGACAATCCATTTATTCCACCCGTCTTTGATGGGGAATATATTCTTTTTATTGTTGCAAAATCCTTTAAAAATGATTCTAAATTATTGGTTTTAATTCTTCCTAGATTTTTCTCTTTTACCCAAAATTCCCTTCGCTCTTCAATATAGAAAATATCTGTCCAATATTTTTTATGCGTTTGCAATATTTTATTTATCATTATTTCTTCATTATTAACAACCGCTTTCATTTTTTGATATAAATAATTTTGAATTATATCAGAATTTGTTAAATCTCTACCTAAACTATTTACAGAATCAAAAATTTTTTGCTCATCATCATTTTCATCCAATATAATAGTAATAAAGAATTTATTATTTGTTAATATTTTAACACCAAATTCAATATTTTTTTCAGCGGGATTAGCCTTAAAATACTCATAAAAATATTTATATGCTAAAATTATCTTACCTTTTTTATCATTTAATTCAGAATTATTAATTGGTGTAGACATAACTGCTTCAAAATCTTTTTGATCAACATTTGATGGCACTAATCTTGGAGAATATTCAGGTATTAAAATTACAAATTTCTTGTCATAAATCAAGTTTTGAAATTCTGGTTTAGATTCTTGAGGCAATTCCTTAAAACTATTGATATATGCTTTTACAAGAATTGATAATGTTGTTATCCTTTGTTGTCCGTCTATTACATAGTATTTATTTTTTTCAGATGTATTTTGTAAAATAAAGCTACCAATAAATGGCATTGAGTTTTTATCAGTTTCTTCAATACTTTTCAATAGTTCTTCCCATTCTTCTTCATCCCAGACATATGGTCTTTGGAAAAAAGGTACCTCTATTTTTACTTTTTCGTTTGTAAACCAATATAATGTTTGTGCTTGTCCTTGCATATTAACTCATCCTTCTTGTTTTTATTTTCACTAAAAAATTATTATATCAAACTTTCAATAAGGTTCCTCGCAATTCTTATTTTAAAACTTTAACTTCTGCGTGATACTTTATTAAAAGTATATCATATATTAATAATTTTAAAGCAATTCTTTTTTATTATTATTATGTTTATTCTTCTATCGCATATATATGGTAAGCATATTCTGACCAAGAAGTAGCTGATTTATAAGCATCTACACTAACTGATGGAACATAGATTTTATAGCTTGATGGTAAAGCACCAAATACTAAATTAGTACTTAAACTAGGTGGCGTAGTTGCCTCTATTGTTACACTTGTTAAGCTTGAGCATCCATAAAATGATCTTCCATCTATGGATCTAACATTATTTCCTATTGTTACACTTGTTAAGCTTGAGCACTTTTCAAAGGCTCTCTCACCTATGTTCCTTACACTATTTCCGATAATCACGCTCGTAAGACTTGTACAACCATAGAATGCCTCATAACCTATGCTTGTTATACTGCCATCGATTGTTATGCTTGTTAGTCTGGTGCAACCAGCGAATGCATAATCCCCTATAATTTGACTTCCTACAAGAATAAGTGTAACTAGTCTTGAAGGTATTACGCTAAGTCTATCCCCAAATAACTTATAGAATCTATCCAGACCTGCTAAATAACCAGGGAGAGTCATTGTCTCCAAGTTATTACAACCAGAAAAAACAGTTAAACCTAAATTTTCCACGCTGCCTGGGATTGTTATATTAATTAAACTATAGCAATTTGAGAAGGCATAATCACCTATACTTGTTACATTATGTAGTATGGTTATACTTGTTATACTAGAGCAATCAGAGAACATATAACTCCCTATGTTTGCATCTCCTTCAAGAACAAGTGTAACTAGGCTTGAAGGTATTACACCAGAACTAGACCCAAATAACTTATAGAATCTATCCTGACCTCCTAAACTTCTGGAAATAATCATTGACTCCAAACTATTACAACCAGAAAATACAGATAAACCTAAATTTTCCACATTTTCTGGGATTATTATACTACTTAAACTAGAACAATTAGAGAATGCATACTCGCCTATGCTTGTTATGCTATCCGGTATAGTTATACTCGTTATACTAGAGCAATCAGAGAACATATAACTCCCTATGTTTGCATCTCCTTCAAGAACAAGTGTAACTAGGCTTGAAGGTATTACACCAGAACTAGACCCAAATAACTTATAGAATCTATCCTGACCTCCTAAACTACTGGAGATAGTCATTGACCCCAAACTACTACAACCAGAAAATACAGATGAACCTATATTTTCCACATTGTCTGGGATTATTATACTACTTAAACTAGAGCAATTAGAGAATGTATAATCACCTATGTTCGTTACACTATCCGGGATGGTTATACTTGCACCTGCATATTCTCTAAAAGAGTAATTACCTAATTCTGTTATAATAGGACTATCTCCCCAGCACTTTCGCTTCTACTTTCTAACTTCATAAAGAATATCACCATATATTGTATTGACCATTATGTATTCTTCTATTGTATTTCTCCGATTGCAATTCTCCCTAAGCCCCATTATACCTACCTAAATTTAATTATTTTCAATGTTATACAGTTTCAAAAATAATCTCTTAGCTATTATAATTACAAATAAACAAATTCTATTGCATCAGTATTTTTTTGCGAATTTGATACACTTTATTACTTGTCTACAGCATTGTATTTATAAGTGCTATAAAATACAGAAGCTAAAGTGCTCTATCAGCGCAATAGATAGTGCTGCTGTCACCCAATTGCCCATGACTATAGAGAATGGAAAACTAATTAGAGGAGAAGTTGATATGCCTTTACAATGCTCGCTTGCTATAACTGATTATGCAAGCACTCAAGCGTTAATTGTCAAAACGCTTATTAATAAATCCAAAGAAACATTCAACAGAACAATCAAGTTAGACCCTTATCTCAAATCAATTCTTACTCTTGATGAATTAGATAGCCTAATAAAAGATATTTTCTCAATAGAAGAAAAAGCAAATAAGATGTTATCGGAGGTGTCATTATGAGGATATGTTTTTTAGGTGCAGGAAGTACTGTATTTGCCAAGAATATCTTAGGAGACTGCATTTTAACACCCGAATTAGGTAAATTCGAGATTGCCCTTCATGATATTAATGAGCAGAGATTAAATGAATCTTTCAAAGTTATAACCGCAATCAATAATAAATACGGTGAACCTGCTACAATAAGCAAGTATTTGGACAGAAGGGGAGCATTAGTAGGCGCTGACTACATTGTGGATGCAATACAGGTTGGAGGTTACGACCCCTGCACCATAACGGATTTCGAAATACCGAAGAAATATGGCTTAAGGCAGACCATAGCCGATACGTTAGGTATCGGAGGAATTTTCAGAGCTCTTAGGACAATTGCGGTACTTGAAGATTTTGCAAGAGATATTGAAGAGATTTGCCCTGATGCATTATTTCTTAATTATACCAATCCTATGGCAATGCTATCCGGTTATATGCAAATGCATACCAAGGTCAAGACCATAGGACTTTGTCACAGCGTGCAAGCCTGCGTACCGTTGTTTCTAAAAACAGTCAGAATGAAGAAATATCTTCCTACCTGCGAATATCAGATTGCAGGAATAAACCATCAGGCATGGCTGTTAAATATTACTGACCAAGACGGCAATGATTTATATCCTGAAATAAAGAGAGTATCGGCTTCAGGTAAATACAAGAACAATCTTTACTATGTCATACCAGATAGAGTAAGGCATGATATGATGAAGAACTTTGGCTGTTATATCACAGAGTCATCTGAGCATGCTTCAGAATACCTTCCTTATTATATCAAGAGCCGCCGTCCTGACTTGATTAAGAAATTTAAGATACCGCTTGACGAATATCCTAGAAGATGCAGGCTACAAATAAAAGTATGGAATACCAGAAAACTTGTATTGACCCTTAAGAAGAAATTAAAACACCATAAGACTCATGAATTTGGATCCTTTATAATTAAGGGGGCATATTCCAATGAAGGCTTTAAATTCAATGGCAGCGTATTAAATCATGGCGGAATAATAAGCAACCTTCCAGAATTTGCCTGTGTCGAAGTTCCTGTGACAGCATACAGAGATGGCTTCAAGGTAGAGAAATTCGGTTCAATTCCTGAGGAACTTGCGGCTCTTAACAGAACCAATATTGCAGTTCAGGCAATGACAATAAAGGCAGCTAAAGAACGCAAGAAGGAATATATTTATATGGCTGTAGCACTTGACCCACACACATCATCTGAACTTAATATTGACCAGATAATTTCTCTATGCGATGAATTATATGAAGAACACCATAAGGGCGGATGGATGCCAGAGTATAATTGATATGGAATAAGGCATACAATTAAAAAGCAAAATGACACCAGCAGAGGTACGCAAAAAATACCTAGCTG
>CAZKXV010000128.1:0-4775 GCA_964556835.1 uncultured Clostridia bacterium | reverse complement strand
CCAACTACTGATTGAAAATCACGAACCATCATAGGGAAAGGGTGAGGGCCAACTGTTGAGCCGATACAATACATTGCAGTTTCATATTCATTCATATAAGCTTCAAAAGCTGAGTCAACTGCTTCTTTGAGTGTTTTTAGACCATGAGATACAGGAACTACAGTAGCTCCAAGTAATTTCATTCTTGCGACATTAGGTGCTTGCTTGATAATATCAACATCACCCATATAGATATCACATTCTAATCCGAAGAATGCGGCAGCAGTAGCTAGAGCAACACCATGTTGCCCTGCTCCAGTTTCAGCGATAAGTTTCTTCTTGCCCATAAATTTCGCAAGTAGTCCTTCGCCCATACAATGATTAAGTTTATGAGCGCCTGTATGGTTCAAATCCTCTCTCTTAAGATAGATTTGCGTTTTGCCTAAATAATTAGACAGTCTTTCACAATGATATACAGGGGTAGGTCTGCCTTGGAATTCTTTTCTAATTCTCCTAAGCTCATTGATAAATTTTGCTGACTTGCATATTGTTTGATAGCTGTCAGTTATGTCTTGTATGGCTTGTACCAATTTAGGTGGTAAATAAGCTCCACCATATTTGCCGAAGTAACCCTCTTTATTAGGGTAAGTTTTGAAGTATGTTGCGTAATCTATTCCGTTTAGTTTCATAATAATTATCTCCTTAGATATTTTTTTAGTTAGTTATTTTGTTTTTTTATTCTTACATTTTTTTGTGCTTATTCGCATTAAGCATATTGCAGCAATTGTAACTTTACCATCGAAATTGATATTTATTTAGATATTTTTTATTCATTATAAGCACCTCTCTTATATCATTTCATTCTCTTTATCAGAAAATAAAAAAAACACGAACACAGCCATGGGACGATTGTGTTCGTGTTGCCACCCAATTTCGCAAGCATACGCTTGCCTCTGTGGATACTCCGCTAACTTAATGCTTTTATATCCTCTCCTATGATTACGCTGGAGTTGCGTCAAGAACTAATAACATATGCGTTCGCCCTTGCCCTATGCAGTCCATTCATCTATTGTTGTAATGCCATCATCACACCACCGACAGCTCTCTTATAATTACTTACTAATAGATTACTACTCTGCAATCATTGGTTTATTATTTTGACTAAGTTTAACATACACTTTATTATATGTCAAGACTTTTTTGTAAAATTTGCAATTTTTTTTCGCAACTAAATATAATATGCAATAAATAGGAATAATGTTGCTTTTCTATGGTATTGAATACTAACTGCGAAAATCATATACCAACGGATACTTTCATAGTATAAGATTATTTTTAGATGTTGATTATAATATGCAAATATTAGTATATAAATCAAATACTATATTCTGTTGACAATTTGTTAAGATTAGCATATTATATACATAGATTAATATCTATATGAGGTTATGAGATGATATATGAAGAGTATTCAGCAATATGTAAAGCATTAGGAGACCCAACAAGGGCGTGTATTTTTGATATGCTCAAAAAAGGGCAGATGTGTGCCTGCAAGATACTTGAGGCATTTAATATAAAGCAACCGACTCTGAGCTACCATATGAAAATGCTTACGGATTGCAATCTAGTGTTGACGAAAAAAGAAGGCAAATGGAATCATTATTCGCTAAATTGGGAGATAATAGATGAATTAAGTCTTTTTCTAGAAAGGAAAAGTGAAAATAGATAAACTAAATACAACTGATAAATATAAGCCCGCAATGCGGGCAGTATATTTCCATCTCAAATAGATATATTGTTATATATTTATATTCATTTGGACATTTTATAATATTAGTTATAGCAGGGACATCTGTGCAAGGCTGAAAAATGAATTCAATTATTTGAAAGGTATTTATCAGCAACAGAGGTTCTAGATAAGATTAATACCGATACATATGATATAATAAATAGAAAGAATTTTAATCAGAAGGTAGAAGAAAATGAAAAAGAATTTAATTCTGTTAATAACTGTAGTATTCACCGCAGTATCACTAGTAGCCTTTTTTTCCGTATACATATTTGGAAACAAAGAAAAGCCCCTTTTCCTTGCTGATGGTAGCTTTGATGAAACCGCTTTTGCTTATAATATATCTTTATCAAAGAAAAATGGGACAACTCTTTTTGACAGCGGGAATACAGAATATACTATAATTTATGCTCAAAATGCATCTCAAATGGAAATGGATGCTGTAGATTTTCTTGTACTATCTCTTAAAGAAATTAGCGGTATCCAATTTCTTGCAAAAGATGATTCCGCTGAGGTTAGCTCATATGAAATATGTATTGGTCAAACCAACAGAACTTTTGAGATGTCAAAAGCTCTTAATGATATAGCGGCGTATACTATAACAATTACCGATAAAAATATTTATTTGTACGGTAATACCGTTTATGGCTCTTCAAATGCCGTATATGGTTTCTTGGAAGACTATCTTGGCTCTATGTTTTTTGCTCCCGGAGAATATTATTACCCCTCTTTAAACAAAGCGATACTTGCACCTATAGAAGATTTTCAGGAACCTGCATTCGAAGGTAGGGATTTATATTCAGCAAATGCACTTGAACATCAGGATTTTCGCAGAATGTTAAGGCTCAGCGGTACTGAGGTATTTGACGCCAATGGTTGTCATACCAGTCTGTCATTAATATCTACTGAAGAATATTTTGAGGAGCATCCTGAATATTTTGCTTATATTAAGGGCGCTAGAAGGGGAGGAATGTATATGTTCCAACGAACACAGCTTTGTTGGTCGAATCCTAATGTAATAGAACTTTTGAAAGAAAAGATGGGCGAAAAGATATCCGCATATGAGGCACAAGGAGGAACAAGAGAGATTTATTGGGATATGAGTCAAGAGGACAGCATGAACAGGTGTGAATGTCCTACATGTACTGCAATGTATGAGCATAACCAAAGCGGCATAGGTCCCATGCTGAATGCTGTTAATGAGGTCGCAAAGGCTTTTCCTTCTTATAAATTTTCCACACTTGCTTATCACGCAGGCTCGACTCCGCCTATAAATATAGTGCCGGAAGAAAATGTGCTTATAAAATATTGCATTATGTCAGAATATGGCAAGAATGACATGTCCTTACCTCTTAGGGATGCGGTTAGCGATATAGGAAAAAAGCAATATGAAGAGATGGTAGGTTGGAGCGAACTTACTGATAATATTTATGTATGGGATTATTTAACAAATTACTTCAACTATCAACTACCATTTCCTTTGTTCCAAAGTTTGCAGGGCAACTATCAGCTTATGGCAGAAAAAAACATACGAGGAATATTTTCGCTTTCGGCTTACAATGAGCGAGGGTCTTCGGATACTTTGAAGGATTATCTGGTATCAAAACTTCTTTGGAATCCATATTGTGAATATGATAATATAATGAACAAATACATAACCCTCTATTATGGAGATGCAAGCCCATTTATCAGACAATATTATAGAGAAATCAAAGAAAGGTTACAAGGCAAGCTCTGGGTATATGATTTCCCAATAACGCATAATAAAGATTATCTATCCGAAATCTCTTTAGACACTTATCAAAGTTTGTTTGATGATGCTTTTGCCGCAGTTGAGGGGCAGGAAACCTTTGAAAAAAGATTAAGGTATGACTATATCTCTATTTTGTACGCTAAAATATCATTGAATTATGATAACGAAAACAGAGCTACATATAAAACACAACTTCTTGTATTATGTGATGAATTTGATATTGTTCTAGCAAATGAAATAGGCGGAAAATTAGTTGATACCTAAGCATAAGTTATAATTTATATAATGCTTCTTGCTAAGAGGATAAGGGAAAAACAGTTTTATTTTCTATTAATGATATAGAAAACCCCAAAAGCTCTAAACAGAGCAAAGGCGATATGATACTTCGAGCAATGGCAAGAGAGAAGAGAATAATAGTAAAATATTGCTAAATTTTCCAAAATTGCATTATAAAATTCCAAAATTGCAAAGTTACTTGAATATTGCAAGAATATGTTATATTTTCAAAGAACTTGAATAAGATAAATTTTCTGATGAAAATAAAAGGGGATAAAAATAATGAAGAAAAAAAGAAGGGGAATAATAATAATTATTATAGGGTTAATAGTAATTATACCGTGTTTATATATTACAGGTAATATTATATACAATAAAATTCATTATTCTGATAAAACAGTGGCCTATGAAGAATCTTGGGAAATTGATTTACCTGAGTACATAGAAGTATATGAGACAAAGACTCCTCTTGCTTGGTTTAACGAAGGAATAAAATATACTGTATTTGAGTTGGAAGAAGTACCAACAAATTTTCTTGACAATTTTGTTGAAGATACCGATTTAGAGTATCAAAATGAATTTCAAATGATATGGACTTCTCATAACGAACAAATATCTATTAAAAGTGATTATGTACCACAATGGGAAGAAGAATATTTATGCCAAAAATTAACTTGTAGTCAAGAATCTGATCGTTTATATTTGTTTTATTTTTCAGATTCTAAAAAATTAATAATATGTCAATCAATAACATAAAAAAATTAATTTAAAAGAGGAGAAAAAATTTAAAAGAAACTTTATTCATTTTGCAGAAAATGGTATAGCTAATTATACTGAGATTAATTATTGTTATTATGAGTAAATTTGATTAATAATATTTTCTTTTACAAATGGTATAAGTTAGCAAAAAATTACTCTTGACAAAGTAATTTCTTTAGTGTAATATAGTTGTTAAAGCAACTAGTTTGGAGATATTAT
>CAZKXV010000127.1:0-4828 GCA_964556835.1 uncultured Clostridia bacterium | reverse complement strand
ATCTATCATACAGGCTTTTTTATTTACCTGTCCGTGAAATAGGGTTCACATCACAAGTTTAGCCATTTTATTTTCTTTTATATATTCTATTATATCCGCATTTTTTAGAAAGTTTTCAAATTTACCCTTAGATATTTTATAGATATAATTAATAAAATAGAAACTCAAGATACTAGATATAACACCTATAATTATTCCGCCTAATATATCTGAGGGATAATGTACACATAAATAAACTCTGGTAAACCCCATAATAAGAGCGAAAATATATGCTGTCCAACTAATTTTCTTATTACCATATAAGAACACAGCTGTCATTGCAGCAAATGCTGCCGTAGTATGCCCCGAAGGGAATGAGTATTCACTTGAAATAAGCCCATTTACAGATAACCACCATTGATGAAAAATTAGAGTTTCATCAACATATGGTCTTGGTCTAGCCACTATAGGTTTTATACATATATTAGTGAAAAGCAACCCGAATAATAATGCGAAGAGTACCCCAAACCCCATTTTTCTTGTTTTCTTAAAAAAAAGCAATACTATGCCTAGTACTATGAATATCATTCCAGCATGACCTAATGAGGTAATGAATTTGAATAATACATCGAAAAATCCACCGACTCCCGATTGATGCAATTTATGCCCTAACTCTAACCAATAATAATCAAATGTATAAAATGTATTATTTAACCAATTTGCAATAACTGTCATATAGCACTCCTAATTATAATCATTATTTTAATTATAGCATAAAATATATTTTAATTTATTTTTTTAAGAAATATTTACCTAAACTTCCATATATTAAAATTTATAAAAAAATAAGATAAAAATTACCTCGCAATTAATCACCTATTAATATAATTCTTATTTACAAAGATTTCAATAAAGAGCAGTAACAGTTCACTATCATAATTAGTGAATACCTTATATCGCTAAGTAACGACACTCTTTCGATTTTAGTATCAAGCAGATTCTCAAGTATAGCTAAATCCGCTATTATTTCCATTCTAACTTTGATTACTGTTTCATCTTCTGTATGGTCAAGTACCATGTTTTCAAATTCATCACTTACTCTCGATAATTCTTCAATAACTTGTGCAATTCTTACCCTCACCTCAAGTTCGGAGATTTCCCCTTCATCAAGTAGGGTACTTATATTATATAGAGTGCCATAAATCGTCGAAAGGTAATTGATGACAGTTTCCATTGGTTTTCCTATATCCCCATATTCATTGTATCGTATCTTTGCACCTTTGATCTCATATATAGTTGCGCTCACACCATCACTAATTAGTCCCTCAACTACTGCTTCCGCATCCTCAATATTATCATAAACAACTAGAATAACTCGATATGTACCATCTTTTATCACATATCCACCTGCTCCTGCGTGCATATATTGTAACCCCGAATTCCTAGCCTCTACTGAGGTAGAATATGAACCCGCTTCGACGGCGTAATATGTTATTACGCTTTCAGAACTTGCAAATACAGCATTTAGCCCACCGAAGATATCTCCACTACCGAATATATCAGCTAGCATAATTGTAAAAGAAAAGCACATTATAATTATCATAATTGCAATTATCTCTCTCTTTTTTCGTTTTTTGTACGAATAACTTTGATAATTCAATTCGCTTCCACCTCTATAATCACGTCTATTCTTGGTTCTAGCATCTATATTATTCGGATTAACTTTGTCATTATGTATTGAATCATAATCATCTGTATTTTCCTTAGACCTCTCATTGAAGTTTGTTTTAACATCCTTTTTATCTGAAGTCTCGCTTTTCTCAAATTCCGTATAATTAGTCTTATTAACCTTTGTTACAGTGCCTACAACCACATTGCCATTATCATAGTTATAGGAGCGGGAATAGTTATTAGTTCCATACTTCCTACGATTTCGCCCCTTTTTAGACTTTCTATAATAATTGTTGTACGAAAATTGATTATAATCAATCATATTTATAGCCTCTACTGAAATAATATTCCATAGTCATCGTATTTATAACATAATTGCACAAAAAATGCCGTTTAGTATCTGTTACTAAACGGCAAAATTTATATATAATTCTATTAATTATTCAGAAAATTCCTCTACTACCACTCCTGCCATTTCAAAGAGTTTCATACCGAATTCATCAGGATAACCATGCTTATATACTACTCTATTTATACCACTATTGATAATCATCTTAGTGCAGATACTACAAGGTTGATGTGTACAATATAAGGTCGCATCTTGAACAGAAATACCAAGTTTCGCAGCTTGTATAATAGCATTTTGCTCAGCATGAACAGCATAACAAATTTCATGTCTAGTACCTGAAGGGATATTCTGAACCCTACGAATACATTCGCCTCTCTCCACACAACTTGAGATACCGCTACTTGCACCATTGTAACCAGTCGTTATAATTCTATTATTCCTAACTATAATAGCTCCTATATGCCTATTAGGTTGAAAGCAACTTGACCAAGTAGCAACTAATTCAGCCATTTCCATAAAACGTTTATCCCATTTGTTCATCATACACCTCTACAAATATATTAACACTTCATATTTCAAAATGCAATATAAATAGTTAAATATTACTAAAAATTTACAATATATCTTACACAAATAATTGCCAAATGCCCCCCATTAGTGCTATTATGTTCTAAGTTGCTAAATAGCGATTATTTATTTATAAAATACTATATTAGGAGGATTTTTTATGAAAATAACACCTTTATTTGACAGGATTGTAGTCAAACTAGACAAGGCAGAGGAAACTACTGCTAGCGGCATCGTTCTACCAGGCGCTGCACAAGACAAACCACATTTAGCAACAGTAGTTGCTGTAGGTCCTGGAGGAATGGTAGACGGAGTAGAAGTTACAATGCAAATTAAAGTTGGTTCGAAAATTATCTTCAGCAAATATTCTGGAAATGAATTTAAGCTAGACAATGAAGAAGTAACAATTTTGAGACAATCTGACGTATTGGCAATAGTAGAGAAATAAGGAGATACAAATGGCAAAACAATTTAAGTATGGCGAAGAAGCTAGAAGAGCATTAGAAATTGGCGTAAATATAGTAGCCGATTCAGTTAAAATTACACTAGGACCAAAAGGTCGTAATGTAGTATTAGACAAGAAATTTGGTGCACCATTGATTACTAATGATGGCGTAACCATAGCGAAAGAAATTGATGTACCTGATGAATTCGAGAATATGGGTGCACAACTAATCAAACAAGTATCAATCAAGACTAATGATGTTGCGGGCGATGGAACTACAACTGCAGCTATTCTTGCACAAGCTATAATCAAAGAAGGCTTGAAGAATGTAGCTGCTGGCGCTAATCCTATGATTATCAAGAAAGGGATATCTCTTGCAGTTGAACTATGTGTTGCAGAATTACAAAAAGCTAGCAAGCAGATTGACACCAAGCAAGAAATAGCACAAGTCGCAAGTATTTCTGCTGGCGATGATTCAGTTGGCGCACTTATCTCTGATGCAATGGAGAAAGTTGGCAAAGATGGCGTAATTACTGTAGATGAATCCAAGACATTAAGTACAGAACTATCATTTGTAGAAGGTATGCAATTCGACAGAGGATACACTTCAGCTTATATGGTAACTAATACCGACAAAATGGAAGCAGTCTTTGATGAGCCTGCAATCCTAATCACTGACAAGAAAATATCTAGTATTCAAGAATTACTCCCACTCCTTGACCAAGTTCTTAAAGCGGGCAAGAAACTTGTAATTATTGCAGAAGATATTGATGGCGACGCACTTGCTACCTTAGTAGTGAATAAGTTAAAAGGCATTCTTAACTGTGTAACTATCAAAGCACCTGGTTTCGGCGATAGAAGAAAAGCTATGCTTGAAGATATTGCTATCCTAACTGGCGGACAAGTAATCAGTAATGATTTAGGAATGGATTTGAAAGAAACTCAACTTGAGCAACTCGGCTCAGCGAAACAAGTAAGAGTAGACAAAGATAATACAACTATCGTAGATGGTGCAGGCGACCCTGCACTAGTTGCATCAAGAGCGGAACAAATCAGAATTCAGGCTGAAGAAAGTGATAGCACTTATGATACAGAGAAATTAATGGAAAGACTAGCGAAACTAGCTGGCGGAGTAGCTGTTATCAATGTAGGCGCAGCAACTGAAGTTGAAATGAAAGAAAAGAAACATAGAATTGATGATGCCCTTGCAGCTACTAAAGCAGCAGTTGAAGAAGGCATAATTGCAGGTGGCGGAGTAGCTCTTATAAAGATAATCCCAATACTATCAAAAGAAATTGAGAAATTGAAAGGCGATGTTAAGACTGGAGCAAGTATAGTCCTCAAAGCACTCGAATCACCACTAAGACAAATAGCGCTTAATGCGGGTGTGGACGGAAGTATTGTACTCAATAATGTAATGACAGCAAATGCAAGCAAGTCTAACTATGGTTATGATGCACTTAATGATGTATATTGTGATATGATTGAACAAGGCATAATTGACCCTACTAAAGTTACTCGTTCAGCCTTACAAAATGCGGGTAGTATCGCAGCAATAATGCTCACCACTGAAGTGCTTGTTGCAGATATTCCTGAACCACCTATGCCTATGGGCGGAGATGGTGGAATGGGCGGAATGGGCGGAATGTACTAGAACTCCGATAATTCTAACTGCCAAGTTCTAAGATATATAATTATATCAACCATCTAAATTAATATACAAAAAGGAAAGCTCTAAGAGTTTTCCTTTTTTATATCGTATATTGAGTTATCATAGATAATGCAACACCCTAATAAAAAAGATAGCCCATAAGCTA
>CAZKXV010000126.1:0-4841 GCA_964556835.1 uncultured Clostridia bacterium | reverse complement strand
TCCACCATTTTTCGAAATCTGTATATTCATCGTTTCATCACTCTCATTCTTTGCTTCATAAGTGTACATTGAAAAGTAACTCTCGCTTTCCTCGATAAATTTTACATCTTTTATTCCAAATTCACTAAACATTGTATCAATTCTATTTATGCCTTCTTCTGAAGTAATTTCTTCTTCGGGAAGGGACAGAGCTTTTTTCTCTAAGAGAGCGGTGCTAAATGGACCATCATATATAAGTGATGGGTACTCCACTATACTTTCTTCTAGTCCTTCAAAAACCTCCATAATAAGCCCTTCATCTTCTGCTAGCACTTTCGTAAACTTAAATTTTCCATTTGCAATTTCATCATTAATTACAGCTAATCTTTCACCTATCTCTCTTGTCATATTATATAATGAATCTAATATTTCCTTATCATCTTTTGTCATACTTCTACCATTAACTAACTCTTTCATTAGATAAGTCGTGAAATCTCCTGTCTGATTAACATATCTAGTTGTGTATAGGACTTGCAAGTTTTGTGCCGATAATGTTGATAGGGCGCTACCTGCCAAGTGTGCATTTTTGGATACTTCATTAAGCAATTCTATTTTCGTGGAATCAGACTTAGTAACTTTTATCTTACTCAAATTAATCTCTATTACGTTCACATTACCAATTAATTCGTAATATGCTCTTTGATAAACATTTTCTAGGTCATTATCTAACGATGTAACTTGATTACCCGTATTCCTTAAGAATACGCCCAATACAGTTAATCCAACTATTGCTATGACTCCAATTATTACAGTGGCAACCCGCCACCCTCTATGAATTCTAATCTTATCCATATCTATCACCTACAAAATCTGTGTTTTCCTATAGTAATAACTATAGTTCTACTTGTAATCCAATTACTTGTTGCAGTAACAGGATTATAGAAAAATATACAACCATTAGTTGGGTCCCAACCATTAAGTGCATCTCTTGCCGCCCTTTTTGCTTCTTCATCAGGAGAAAGGTTAATTTGCCCGTCATGTACAGAAGTGAACGCCCAAGGTTGATATACAACAGTTGATATACTATTCGGAAAATCGGGGTGATTCACCCTATTTAGAATAACTGCAGCAACTGCAACTTTTCCACTATAAGGTTCCCCTCGAGCCTCCGCATATATTACCTTAGCAAGTAAATATTCATCGCTTCCGCTATAGCTACTGTTTTCACTCGTACTATTAGATAAGCTCATACCTAAAGCAGCTGCAGTCTTTGCTCCCACTATTCCATCAGGTACAAGTCCATTAGTTCTCTGAAAGTATATAACTGCATTCTTAGTAATTGGTCCAAAAATACCATCAACACTACCTGTATAATAGCCCCAATTCTTCAATTTAGTTTGAATAGTTCTTACTTGTGCACCCGTTGAACCTGATTTAATTACAATAGCTTCTGCGTATGTTTCCTCTTCCTCAGAGAAAATTTCAGTTGCAAAGAAACCTGTTGTAAGCAGTAACATAATCAGAGAAAGCACAAATAAAGTTTTTGGTAATTCTTTCATTAATCACTCCTTTCTAAACATCTCTAGTATTTTTGACTTATATTCGAAGTCATCAGTACCATTATCACTAGCCGCTATAAAGCAAAGTGGAGGATAAGCAACACACCACCAGTTATCTCCTGTACCACTACCTAGCTCAATTATTAAAGCATCATATTCACCACTTTCAAATGTTACACCGTCATAAGAACGCAAAGGGAACATTTCTTTATCAAGTCTTATATTTGCGCCGTATTCATATCCTTCACTTTCAAGTGTGGCTTCAGCAGTTTCCAGGATACTATCCATATTTTCACTTAATAGTTTATACATTTCAGCCTTCGTACTAACTTCGTTTGACAAAGGTGTTATATATTCAACTATACTATCTTTAACAATATATTTAATCTCTTGGTCTTCGCTAGAATTGCTATTAGCCCGAATATGTATTCTGATAATATCTGCTTTTTTAATAGACTTAGTATCACAAGAGCATAAAGATAATAGAATCGCCGCTAGAATAGATATTATAATAATTCTCTTCATATATCACCTCACAGCAAGAATTATTGACAGTATAATAGCAAACTATACTAAGAGATAAAATAAATCAATAAATAAAAAGTCAGCCATATTAAGGCTGACTAATAAACTACGATACAAACAAAGAATATCGCTATTTTATATATAAAGCATCTTTAACCGTTTTGGTCTTAAACTTCAAATACTTATCTGGAATTCCCTCCATTATTCTATTTGCATCTTCTTCACTCTTGCAAATAGCTATAACAGAGCTACCGCTACCACTCATGACAGCATAATTATAGCTCAGCTTTTTCATTATATTGAAAAGTGGCTCAATTTCATCATTAAGTTCAATAGCTGGTTTATAGAGATAATTGACAAGATATTTATCAAATTCAAGGTTAGCTGAAATTAACTCTAATAACTTACTGTTATCATGATGTATTAATTGATTAAAGTACTTTTCATCGTATAACTCATATGCCTCTGATGTAGAAACCCCGCTATAAGGTTTTGCGATAACAATATGCAACTTTTTCATATTTTCTGAAGTAAGAATTTCACCTCTACCCCTAGCTCGCATAGCACCCGTATACACACTCATAAGAAATGCTACATCACTGCCAATATTACGTGATAAGAAACGTATTTTTCCATAATTAATATTATAGAGTGCACTCATACCAAATAGCACCCCTGCACAATCAGCAGAAGAGCCTCCAAGTCCCGCACTCATAGGAATATTTTTCTCTATATATATATCAACACCGGAAGTCTTCATTTCCTCTACAATCATTTTGGCAGAAATAACTGCAATATTCTGCTTATCAGGAATATCTAGACCTTGACAAGTGACATTAGAATCCTTTCTTTTCACTAGAGTAACAATGTCATACAAATCAATAGGACACATTATGGTGTCAAGATTATGATAACCATTTGACAACAAGCCTTCAATAACAAGACTAATATTAATTTTTGCATTTGCTTGGATTACGACTTTTTTCATATATCAATTATACCATATCTTAATTATTATTTGCATACTTTTTATGTCGAAAAAAACAGCGGCTATACACAAACTATAGCCACTGCTGTTTTTTTTCTTAATCTAATCTACAATTCTCTATAGACTATTACCTTATTACCACTAACTAATGGCAATCCCATATCAGGGTTCTGCATCGCTATCATTTCGGGAGCTAAAGACATTATTTTCACTATATCCCATAGTTCTTCACCGCCATTAGCTACATACATAGAAATTGCATTGGAACAATCGCATTTAAGGTCGCCCTCAACCACATTAGTAATGATAATGAAACTGTTCTTTCTCTGCACCTTAGAACATACGCATATGTCTGCTTTTAGGTCTATACTACCTTTATTATTATAGGCGTACACATTATAAACAACACCATATCCCGAAAGAATATCGCCCATACATACGCCTTCAGCTGGTAGCTTCAATGAATATGGTAGTTCTGCACGAACAGAGGCAGGCACACCATCAACGGACATATATACAACACAACAAGTCACCAAACCCTCAATTGTAATTTGATTATTACCTGCAATTAGATTCGCAACATTATTCTTCGCTAGACTTACTGCCATAATTTCAGCCACCTTAGGCATCTTATCATCTAATGCTGCACTTGCAGATATTTTCTGCTTGAAACAACAATACTTGATATAATTTAGACACTCCGTTTTCTTCATATCACATTCCAAAGTGTTTTTGCAAGAGAATACATCACATACAATATTATATTTTTCGGACTTAAATACTGGAATTCTAGCAGCTACAACTAATTCAATACGAACGAGATTATCACCTTTGTTAGCAGATAATATAATTCTTTTACTCTTAATATATAAATTTGATATAGCTGAGCAGCCCGCTGTAGCTCCACTAGCTTCTAATTCTTCCTTGAAAGGTATTATCAAATTAGTAGTAACCAGCTTACCTTCTGCTTTATAACAGACAGACACATACGCCTCTACATTAATAACTACAACATTCTCGAAACACTCAGTAGATAATGTGGCAACTTTTATATCGCAATTAAGTATCTTGTCAATTACGCCAGCAGTCTGTATTTCATCATATACTTCGAAAGCACCTTGTGCACAAGCAACCATATAATCGCTATTTATTGTATTATTTTTCGCAAATATTGAATCGCCAATATTAGCCAAAGCAGATAGTTCATAAGTAAGCGTTTCTTCAATTACCATCTCAACAACTGCAGTTAGCATTATATCATTGCCCTCAGTAACACTTGAAGTGTCAATAACTTTCAGGTCGGCAATAAGCTTAGAAGAAGCGGAAATTAATTCACTCTTGATATTTTCTGAAAAATCAGCAAAATAATCAAGGCTCATCACGCCTTCTTCATTATTATATAATAACGCTTTGAAATTCACCTTGCCCGAAATAACGACTTCCCCTTGCATAGGCTCAATAGCAATAGCATTTGCCTCCGCAGAAGTACCTAGCACAGAAAAGCCATCAGCATTGGCGTCAAGTGTAGCTTTTACGACAACTTGTGCAGTCAATACTTTGACAATACTATCCGATTTGATAGTTACATAATCTTGATTAATAGCCATAATAATCCCCCTTTATAGTTAGGTCAATAATACTCTATGAGATAACCTAAAGGAATATGACTATTAATCTAAACAATGTTTAGAAACTTAATGTTTCCTGTAAGCACATCAGAATATGATAGGCTAATAATATCCATACCATCATCAGTATGGGTAATGATAGTAAAAATCGATGGATATGTC
>CAZKXV010000125.1:0-4849 GCA_964556835.1 uncultured Clostridia bacterium | reverse complement strand
TGCACTTAAATCTGTTGGAGTCATTAGTACTGATATAGTAATACTACCCATACGAGTTTCAACATCTATATTAGTACTGTTTACATAAATATATCCGCATTTTTCAATGTGGTTAAGCAAATCATAATAGGCTGAAATATCTGAACCTGAAGAACAAAAGAACTGAAAAGTTGCTGAACCAATATAGAAAGCTACAGGATCTATTTCGTAAGTATTGCCTAGAGCTGCTTCTGCTACTAGTTCTTCTTCAGTCAGCAAAGCACTTTCTGTAATAGAAGTTATAGCAAATGAAGGAAGGTTATATAATTCCACATAATCATCGAAGAAATCTTGCTTCACATCTTCAAGTAGAGCTGCTGATTGTACATAATCTTGCATATCGACAATTTTAGATAACTCGACTGCTGCTCCCATTTGATTAGTAATTTGATTGCCCAATTTATAATTGCCGTTATACCATAGTGCATCTATGGCATCTTCTCTTGAAGTAGGATTCTGGTTTTTGTAGATTGCCTCTGCACTATATTCAGAATTGAATGCACTAAATATATCCCCACTAAGTAGTGTCCAGTCTGCCGCAGCAGTCTCACTAGTAGCAGCAAGCTCCTTTTTTTGCTCCATTAGAGGTTTTATTCCTAAGATATAACCTCCGCCTATTATTAGAATAATTACTAATACGATTAGCATCATCTTATCTTTTTCCGTTAAACTCATAATATACCTCTCTTATTCTACCTGAGCAGTAGTTACGCCAGCAAGTTCCAATTCAATAGTACCAGAATAGTATTCTATATCACCTATCTTATTGTAATTCTGAATGCCAGTACTAGTACTATCAGCCCATATACCCATACTATCTAGATATAATGCCATTTGTGAAAGACGCATGTTTTCTAACTCAAGAGCTATTGATATAGTTCCAGGAGAATAAGATACAGTACTCATATCAGAAACTTTAGATAGAAAATATGCATCTTCTAATACAATTTCAATAGAAGATTTAAGCTTTGCTAGAACATACATCTTAAGAACCTCTCCATCTTTATTCATTAAGTATCCTCTCTCAAAACTATCAGCAGTAATATTCTCAGGGTCACTAGCTCCCTCTTCCACAGCAAATACATCAGGAGCAAGACTTACAATATTACTAATATATGTATCAGCAACATTTGGGTTATTTACCTCAATAGAAATAAGCATATATCCCGCATTAAATATTCTTTGTGATTCTGATTTATCTGCACTATATATAGTAATTGGCGTAAAACCATCAGTATATAAATACTCTACACTTTCAACATCTGTAGGAAGACAACCTGTAATCGTTGCTTCACCTACATAATACTCACTAGTAAGTATATCCATTTTTTGCGAAGTAGTTATACCGGGATATAAGTCACTGTGATCATTAGAATACTCGCCAATTTTCGATATTGAATTAATAGAGCGAGTGATTTCGTTACGAATATTTGTATCCGCTTGAATTTTAGAACCTAGCTCATTTAAAGTTTGAGCATAGGTCATTCTATTATTATAATCATCAACTACTGCCTGCAACTCACCAACTTGTACAAATAAATTTGCAGCAAAAGCACCAACAGCAACCAACATAACAATACAAATTATGCCCATCAAGAAATTCTTAGAGACACCCGTTTGTATTTGTTTATCGGTCTTACTTGCCGCCTTAAATAGATTTAGATCTTTTACAACTTTAGCCATAACATCACTTCCTTATTAACCCGCCTATCGCACTTGAATAGGCATTAAACTCCATCAAATCCACGCCCATTACATAGCTAGGGCAAGGAAGATGGGCAACAATCATTCTCAAATTATCCGCAAGGTCTTGCATTGAATCGTTAAGAGGTTCAACTTGACCGGTAAGATAAATAGCAGTAATATTTCTATTTTCATTTCTTGATTCGTAGAATCTGATAAGGCTATTAACGTTATTGACTATTTCACTAACTACATAATATACATCAATAGCATCTTCCGATACATATAGAATAGTACTTTTTGAAAGCTGTCTTTGCCCTTTATCAAATACTAATAAACTAAGAAAAGTTTCTTTGTATTCAACCACAATAAAAGTTTCTTCCAGTTGAGTTTTCTTATCTTTAATCATACGTTCAACAAGTTTGGATAATGCATTAGGAGCAATATCTAGAATCTTAGGTTTCATAAGAACTTCTGAACCACATTTGTATATGTTCGAAATTACTTCACTAGGCAGAAATGTAACATTAACTTTACATCTCTTTTTCTTTTCTTCATTTTTGAACCTAGACTCAACCATATAATCCAAAGTGTTTGTACTGCTTTTCGCATCAGTAAAAATTTCATTTGCAACAATCTGCTTAATCTTAACAGGAGCAACATCGGGTACATCCATTTCTTTAAGTACCAAACGGGAATTATCTACTATAAAAGTAGCCGGTCCAACCTTAATTGCATAATCTTGTATTGCTTCTTGCATAACCTGCGAAAAAGCCATTAAATCTTTAATATTTCCTGTCTCAATAGAACCCGTTTTGGATCTAACTTCGTGACAACTCTTTATTACAAGCTTCTTACCACTAGCTTTTCCGTCTACGAATTTTATTTTATCATCACTTACATAAACATTAATCATTTACTACTCCTTTATAAATAATAGCTTTTTCAAGCATAAACACTTTCTATACTATACAATTTAAGCACCTATATCATCGTAACCTGCAAACATTGGCATCATCATTGATACTATAATGAACCCAATAATACCGCCCATTATTACCATCATAAAAGGCTGAATTAAGCCTGTCAATCCTTTAGTTGCATGTTCCGATTCTTCATCGAAATAGTCTGCTGTTCTTCCTAGTATCTCGCCCAAAACACCAGATTCCTCACCAACGAAAATCATATTCGTGAGCAAAGGATCAAAACTATCAATTTTGGACATAGCGGAAGATATAGTCTCTCCTTTCTTAATCTTCATAACCGCTTCATCTACCTGTTCTGCTACGTAAACATTACCAACAATAGCTGAACACATAGTCATTGCATCGATTAAGTCTATACCACATTCGTACAATGTAGCAAGCGACCTAGAAAATCTAGAAGTATATATTTTCTTAATTAATGGTCCCACTTTGGGAAAATTCATCTTGCCTTTATCCAGTTTGTATCGGACATTCGGATTCTTCATAATTATTGGGACTGCTATATAGAAAATAGCTACAACAAATATAATTATGTACCATTTTGTAATAAGAAAATCACTTAAACTCAGCAAAAATTGTGTAGGAGCAGGTATTTTCTCTGCAGCCATACCTTCAACCATTCCAGGAAGAATTAAGGTAACTAGTAGTATTACAATACCTATACACATGATACCTAATATTTTAGGATAACTAAGCGCACTTTTGACTAGATTCTTCATCTTGACTTCTTTCTCGTAATGGTCAGCCATTTTCATCATAGTATCATCTAATGCACCTGACATTTCACCAGACTTAACCATATTAATCATAAGAATAGGAAAAGCCTTGCCTTGCTTCTGCAAACCCTCTGAAAAAGGATTACCTTTCTGAACGGTTTCATATACGTTACCTAATATTTTCTTAAATTTAGGGTCGATAGTACGCTCGTGCAACATCTCAATAGAATTAGAAAGCGGCAAACCTGCACGCAATATAGAACCTAGCTGACTACAAAATGCCGACAATTCTCTTAATGCAATAGGTTTTATTGAGTCAGATTCACTTGATTCTTTGATATATGAAACGACACAATTACCATTCTTAGTAATCATACGAATTAATTCAGATTCATTCGAAGCAATTAGCTTACCTTTAATGGGCTTACCATCAGGAGTTAGTGCCTTATATATATATCTATCCATAATACCTCCTAAGTTGATTACAATTAGCAATAAACGCAATTATAGTTATAATATCCTATAATAATTACATTATATAGGCTACCTAACAAATAGTCAACAGCCTTAACCATAATAACTAGCAATGTTAATAATATTTAATGTTAGCTTAATTATTCATCGCCTTGCACTATAATAATAGTGCAAGGCAGATGATAATATAATTGTTAATATTCTATACAGCTTCCCATACGGCATATAATGTGTCATTAGCAGAACCTATAGTATAATTAGCACCATCAGCATATACAACTTCATCTCCTGAAATATCAGTATCCCAACCAACAAAGGTATATCCAGTATTTTCGAAAAGGTTTGTATCAAGAGTATCTTGTATTCCTTCCGCAAATGTTTGAGGCTCCATTGTGCCATAAGTTGAACCATTATCATCAAAGGTTACTGTGAAATTCTCTGCCCATCTTGCATATAATGTAACATCAGAACTGTAACTACCCATATCAAAGCTTTCCTCATCTGCATAAGCATCGCCTGCGACACCTAAGGCTATAGTATTCCAACCTTCGAAAGTGTATCCTGTCCTTGTAAATGTATTAGCAACTAAATTCTCAGTATAAGTATCAGTGATATCTTGAGTATAATCAGCTTCACCACTACCATTAGCATCAAAGGTAACAGTGAAGATTTCTAACCACTGTGCATATAAAGTCACATCGGCATGATAATCATTCATATCCAGCTCATCACCATCGTTATAATGCGTACCATCACCTGCAGCGGTAGTATCCCAACCAATAAAGACATGATCATCTCGTGTGATGTCGTCTGAATTCTCAGTTAAATTCGCACTTCGCTCATCAGTGATATCTTGAGGGTCCATTGTCCCTGTACCATCATTAGCATCAAAGGTGACAGTGAAGATTTCTAACCACTGTGCATATAAAGTCACATCGGCATGATAATCAT
>CAZKXV010000124.1:0-4871 GCA_964556835.1 uncultured Clostridia bacterium | reverse complement strand
TTCTGGATTTCAAGATGAAAATCAAGAGTGTCTACTTTTTGGGGTACACATCAGAGTGTGCCAAGTATCAACTACTTTCTATAACGCAGGGTTACTTGCTGGTATGGAGGTTGTAATGGCTAATAGGCATTCAAGGGTTTCAGCTTATATACCTATATCAAGGGATGCAATGGTGAGTAATTGGAGTAATCTTATTATGGCAAATTCGAGTCAAAACCCAATGTATGTTGTTGCAAAGACAACTGGTGAAGAATTAATGATTGCAATCTATGGAGAAAAACTGGATTATGTTTATGAATTAGAAAGCAAAGTATTAGAGAGAATCTCGCCAAATAAACCTAAATTAATGGTTATCGGTGATAATATATCTGAGGATTTAGAAATGCTACTAAAAAATGCAAATGCCAAAAATGCAGAACAATTAGGATTTACTGATACATTTCAAATTAAACCAGTGGAAGGGATTGTAAGCGAAGCATATAGATGCAAATACGTTGATGGGGAATTAGTAGAAAGAATTACAATTAGCCACGACAAGTATAATCCGATACAAGGACTTATAATTAGAGAGTATTCTGCTTGACAGTTTAACCATAAAGCTATACAATATTTATGATAATAGGAGTCAAATTATGGGAATTACTTGGAGCATATTGGCATTGCTAGCAGGCTTTGCTTTAATTATTAAGGGCGGAGACTGGTTTGTAGATGCATCAGTGTGGGTCGCAAGAAAAACAGGTATTCCTGAAATCATAATTGGAGCTACAATTGTAAGTGTAGGTACTACAATTCCTGAAATCAGTGTTTCTGTTATTTCCGTTATCAAAGGGCTAGCTACACCCGAACTTGCAACTAGTTTCAATGAGATAGCCATAAATAATTCTGTAGGTTCTATGTTATGCAATACTGCTCTAATCCTAGCGATAGTGATGACTATTAGCCCACCTCGTTCTGAGGGGCGGTCATTTACAGAAAAAGCAGTCGCTCTTATCACAATTATAATTATCTTAATATTCTTTGTAATGACTGGAAGTATAATATCATTAGTTGAGGGTATTATTTTATTGGCTTTATTTTTTGCATTTATGTTTATGAATTTCAATGATGCTAAGTCACATATAAATGATGAAAGCAATCAAGAACTTATACTTGCTAATAAAGAAGAGGCGGATAAGAGCAGTACTCCCAAGAATATTATTATGTTTATATTAGGTGCTGGAGCTATTGGCATTGGTGCTTGGTTACTTTCTACTTTCGGACAAAAACTTGCTCAAGAAATGGGCGTGCCCGCTCAAATTATAGGAATAACAGTAATCGCATTTGGTACTAGTTTGCCAGAACTAGTAACATCTATTACTGCACTTAAGAAAGGTAATAGAGATATGGGTATTGGTAATATAATTGGTGCGAATGTAATAAATGCAACCCTTTTATTAGGGCTTATTTCTGTTATATTAGGTGATGGTTTGCCAGTAGATAGTATTACTAAGAATGTGTCACTATGGGTTTTGCTTGCAATAACGTTGGTATTATGTATACCTGCAATTTTCAAAGACGAGACCAAGAAATGGCAAGGTTGGACTATGCTGGCTATATATTTTGGCTTTATCACATATAATTTTGTGATTGTATTATAAAGGGGAAATTATGGATTATAATAAGAATTATAAAGAATGGTTAAACAAAGCAGATTCTGCCACAAAAGAGCAATTGCTCGCTATTAGCGATAATGATAATGAGATTAAAGAATGTTTTAGTCTGCCTCTTGCCTTCGGAACTGCGGGAATGCGTGGAATTATTGGTGCTGGAACTTATAGAATGAATGAGTATACTGTAAGAAGAGCGACTAAAGGGCTAGCCGATTACATCCTTAGTATTGATAAGGCTGATGACGGAGTAGTTGTAGCTTATGATACTAGAATATTTTCATACGAATTTGCATTAGCTGTGGCAAGAGTACTCAGTTATAATAAGATAAAGGTATTTCTTTATGAAGATGTTCGTCCTGTTCCAATGTGTTCATTTGCAATAAGAGAAACTAATGCTATTGCAGGAGTAATGATTACCGCTAGCCATAATCCTAAGGAATACAATGGTTACAAGGTATACGGTTCGGATGGTGCTCAAATGTCGCCTGATGCGACCGATGAAATAGTTAATTACATTGAGAAGATTGAAGATTATTTCTCAGTTAAATATGCTGATGTTATTTCAACTGAAAGAAGTGCCGTACAAGGTAGAGGCGGAATTAAACTGAATAATTACATAACTGTAATAGGTGAAACTATCGATAAGAAGTATTTCGATATTATCTCGAAACTCTCATTGTCAGTTGAGGCGATTGCGGCAGAATCTAAAGAACTCAAAATAGTATATACCCCTATTCATGGCACGGGTTATAAGCCAGTTATGCGTATTCTTAAGAGAATGGGGCTTGCTATTGATGTAGTGCAAGAACAGATATCACCCGATGGTAGATTTCCAACTGTTACCGCTCCTAATCCTGAGAATGCAGATACTTTGAAAATGGGTATTGAACTAGCTGAAAAGATTAATAGTGAAGTTGTGATAGGCACAGACCCAGATGGCGATAGAATGGGTATTGCACTTCGTGGCGATGACAATAATTTCTATCTGCTTAATGGCAATCAAATAGGTGTACTGCTTCTTGATTATATATTGACAAGACATGTAGAAAAAGGCACATTGCCAGCAAATGCGGCGGCAATTAAGACAATAGTAACAACCTCGCTTGCGAAGAAAGTAGCAGAGAATTTTGGAATAGCTATATATGATGTACTAACAGGTTTCAAATATATTGGCGAGAAAATCAAACAATGGGAGATTGATGGAAAGCATACTTTTGTATTCGGTTATGAAGAAAGTTATGGCTATTTGTGTGGTACTCATGCAAGGGATAAAGATGCGGTCGTAGCAAGTATGCTCTTTGCGGAAATGGTAGCATATTACAAATACATTGGCACATCAGTTCACCAAAGATTGCAAGAATTATTCAAGAAGTATGGTTATTATGTGGATAAGAATGTTGCCATAACTTATAAAGGTCTTGACGGTATGCAGAAAATGGCAACTATTATGGACACCATTAGAAATATTACCATTAAGGATATTGCAGGTTATAATGTGGAATTTTTTAGCGACTATAATACAAGCATTACAACTAATAGCGATGGTAGTACTAAGAAGATATTGCTGCCTAAGTCCAATGTCCTATATTATGGACTTGAGGGTGGCGACTGGGTCTGTGTTAGACCAAGTGGTACTGAGCCTAAGCTCAAAGTCTATGTATCAATAAGTGAGAAAGATAGAGAAAAGACTCAGAAGAAAGCTGACGCTATTATAAATTATATGATACAAGAATATATGCAATAATCAATAGAAATATTTTATAAGTATAATGCCACAGTTACTGTAACTGTGGCATTATTTATAATTATTCTATTTCTTAGAAAAGACCATTAGATGTGGGGCAAGACCGCCACTATCAATAACAAATTCATCGAGCAGTTCATAGCGATATTCTTCTGCTAATACTTTTAGCATTTTATGCTCTATTGTAAGCAGAATGGCTATTCCATTAGGGGCAAGAAGCTTGTCTAATTTGGTTACAAAACTCTTGTAAAGCATAGTATTTGCTCTATGTGAACCAACTCTGACACCGTAGGGCATATTAGATATTATTTCATCGAAAGGTTCCGGTGTTTTGAAATTCAAAATATTTTGATGAATTAGTTTTACTGGAACTTTTGCGGCAAGACAGTTTTCCTTAGCAAGCTCTATAGCTTTTTCAGAATTATCAACCGCAGTCAACATACAATTAGGATTGTATCTATTTCTTTCTATTAGCATTGTGGCAGTGCCGCAGAAGGCATCAAGTACTCTTGATTTTTCTCTTAAATGTTTTTCTATAAGTCTCATACATAGTCCGGCATTTGGTCCGCTTATCGATGCGGGGATAGCATTAACTCTGTAATCAAATCTTGTATCAAGTAAGGTATATAGCTTTATATTTATACTACATTTATCTCTTTTTATTCTTATTCTAATCTCTACTTCATAATCTGTTGTGCTATTGATTAGCTTGTCGCCATATGCCTTTGTGATAGCTTGAATTATTAGTGGAATTTCTTCCTTATGGTCCATCATTTCTATGCGGTATCTGTAGGGCAAACCTTTCTCAGTATGCATACTATCTAATAAATTATATGAGATTGCATTAGCTATAGCTTTAGGCTTAAATGGCAATAATTTCTCATTCGCATATGGTATAAGCAATTCTTGATAAGAACGGATTTTCAGGATTTTATTATAATCGGGCTTGTTAATTAGAATTCTGCTTCCTTGTATTGTAGCTGAGGGAAAATAATCTCTACACTCTTTTAATGTAATATTAGCATTTTTCGCATTTGTAGTTAATAATACACTTAAACCTTCAGGAAAACTACTGAAAGTATGCCTTAATCTGTCTTTGGATAATCTATCGATAGCTTTGTCACATGCAGATACAATAGATATATAATGTTTAGTATTCTCTATATCATTAGCATTGTTTTGTATATTGGTGTAATAAGTTTTTAATTCTTTAATTTTGTCAAGTGCACTTACACAATCGGCTTTTCCTACTGCAAGTATTAAGCTAGAAATTAGAAACAATGTATCTTCTGTATCTAATGCTTGAATTAGCGTATTTTTTATAATGTCACTCTTAAGGTTACCCATTAAAATATAAGCATTCTTACGGATTTTTGCATCTTCTAACTTGGAGTATTCAATAAGTGGTCGGTATCCGACATTTCGCCATACCTTGTCCAAACGCTCCAAACATTCCGCCTTGCCTATCATTCTAGTTA
>CAZKXV010000123.1:0-4984 GCA_964556835.1 uncultured Clostridia bacterium | reverse complement strand
TGGAGTGCAGACTATATTAACTTGTACAGATTACAATTTGAAAACGCCTGTTCCCTACAAAGAATTTCGGGTGAAAAATGGCAAAATTTTAAATATATAAAGTAGAGAAAACAATATTATATAATCTTTTTTATCATCAAAACTCCTTTTTTCATAAAAGCAATGCCAATATGTATGTTTTTGTCGCTATTTTGGCTCTCTAGCAGGCGTTATAGTCTACCTTTATCGTTATTACCTTTTCATCAATATACAATTTCTAGGGGGCATTATCTAAGAAAATAATATATATATGTTTTTCATATTCATAATTAGGCATTTTTCTTATTATTTTATTATGAACTTATTATTTTATTATGTATTATATATTTAATATGTTATAATATAATATATATAATATATATATATAACTTCACCAATTAGGTGTAGTCAATTTGGAGGCAAATATGAAAAAAGATGTTTATCAAGCATGTGATATACAGGTTCTAGAAGGTTTAGACCCAGTAAGGAAAAGACCAGGTATGTATATCGGCTCAACTGATGCAAGAGGATTACATCATCTTGTAGTTGAGATTGTTGATAACAGTATTGATGAGGCTTTAGCGGGGTATTGTAGTGAGATTTCCGTAACCATTAATGATAACAATTCTGTCACCGTTTCGGATAACGGAAGAGGCATACCTGTAGATATTGTTGAATCGGAAGGCAAGTCGGCAGTAGAAGTTGTATTAACAAAATTGCATGCAGGCGGCAAATTTGGAGGTACTGGCTATAAGATTTCAGGCGGTTTGCACGGCGTTGGTTTGTCTGTTGTAAATGCGCTTAGCGAATGGCTTGTTGTAGAAGTTGTGAAAGATGGTCAGAAATATTTGCAAGAATACAGATATGGAGTACCTCAAAGCGATTTGCTGAGTTTAGGTGCTAGTGAAGGGGTAGGTACAACTATTTCGTTCTTTGCTGATACTGGGATATTCGAAACAACCAATTATAATTATGATACTTTGCGTACTAGGTTAAGAGAACTTGCTTATCTTAACCGTAGCTTGATTATTAATCTTGAAGATAAGAGAATAGGCAGAGAAAAGAAAGAAAAATTTGTATTTGAAGGTGGTATTAGTGCCTTTGTCCAGCAGTTGAATAAGAACAAAGTAACTATTTTCGAAAAACCAATTTTCATTGAAACAGTATATGTTGATATAATGATTGATATAGCACTCCAATATAATGATAGCTATAATTCAAGTATTTTTGCTTATGCCAATAACATTAATACTGAAGAGGGTGGCACACATCTTGATGGTTTCAAGACAGCACTAACCAAAGTTATTAATGATTATGGCAAGAAAAACAAAGTGCTAAAAGAGGAAAAACTAACTGGTGAAGATGTTCGTGAGGGTTTGACCGCTGTTATTTCAGTTAAGTTGCCCGACCCTTTATTTGAAGGACAAACTAAGACAAGATTAGGCAATAGCGAGATTAGGCAACTAGTTTCTAAGGCGATAATAGATGAATTTGGCACTTATCTTGAAGAACATCCGAAGGAAGCGCGAGAGCTTATAATGAAGAGTGTCACTGCGAAAAAAGCTAGAGAAGCGGCAAGAAATGCTAGAGAATTGACAAGGCGTAAGACAGTGTTTGAATCTACTACCCTTCCGGGTAAACTTTCAGATTGTACTGAGAAAGATAGGTCGAAAACAGAAATATTTCTAGTAGAGGGTGATAGTGCTGCCGGAACATCTAAGCAAGGAAGGGATAGGCGTTTTCAAGCTATATTGCCACTTAAGGGCAAGATACTTAATGTTGAAAAAGCTCGTTTGAGCAGAGTTCTCGAAAATGAAGAGATTAAGAATATGATTATTGCGTTCGGATGTGGTACTCATGAAGAATGTGATGTGAACAAATTAAGATACGAACGTATTGTGTGTATGACAGATGCCGATGTTGATGGTAGCCATATTAGAATACTGGCATTAACTTTTTTCTTTAGATTTATGCGTCCTCTAATTGAACAAGGTCATGTATATATTGCACAACCTCCTTTGTATAAAGTTACAAGAAATAGAAAGGTGACATACTTCTACAATGATGAGGACTTAGAGAGTTATTTTGAAGAATTTGGTAAGAAGGGAATAGATTTGCAACGTTATAAAGGTTTAGGAGAGATGAACGCAGAACAGTTATGGGATACAACAATGAACCCTGAAACAAGAACTTTCCTGAAGGTAACTATAAATGATGCTATAGAGGCAGATGAAATATTTTCTACATTGATGGGCGATGACCCATCACTTAGAAAAATATTTATCGAAGAGAACGCAACATTAGTCAGCGAATTAGATATTTAAGAGGAATATTCATATGGGAAACAATTTTTTGTATAATGACATTATAGATAATACGAACATAATAGAGCTTAATGTCGAGAAAGAGATGAAACAATCATTTATTGCCTATGCTATGGCAGTAAATGTATCAAGAGCGATACCCGATGTGCGAGATGGGCTTAAGCCTGTACATCGTAGAATACTATTTGCTATGAACGAATTGGGATTAGCTAACGACAAACCATATAGAAAATGTGCAAGGATTGTTGGTGATGTGCTAGGTAAATATCACCCACACGGCGATTCTGCAGTTTATATGGCACTAGTTAGGCTAGCGCAAGACTTTACTATACGTGCGCCATTAGTGGACGGACACGGCAATTTCGGTTCTGTCGATGGAGATAGCCCCGCTGCTCAAAGATATACGGAAGCTAGACTGGCTAAGATTTCTGGCGAAATGCTTAGAGATATAGATAAAGACACAGTAGACAGCTACCCTAACTTTGATGAAACATTGCAACAACCTGTTGTCTTGCCTAGTAGGTATCCTAACTTGTTGGTAAATGGCTCGGATGGTATCGCAGTTGGTATGGCTACAAGTATTCCTCCTCATAATTTGGGAGAAGTAATTGATGCTACAGTCGCACTATTAGAAAATCCAGAATTAGAAATTGAGGACCTAATGGGATTTATTCCTTGTCCCGATTTCCCTACTGGCGGTCTTATACTAGGAAGAGCTAGAATAGCACAAGCATATCGCACGGGAAAGGGCGGTATCATTATGCGTGCGAAAACTGAAATAGAAGAATATAATAACGGCGCTCGTGCAAGAATAGTAGTGACCGAGATACCATATCAAGTTAATAAGGCTAAGTTAATAGAAAGTATTGTTCAGAATGTTAAGGACAAAAGAATAGACGGCATTTCCGATATCAGAGAAGAATCGGATAGAACAGGAATGAGGATAGTAATAGAGATAAAAAAAGGTGCAAATGCTCAAGTTGTTCTTAACCAATTATTCAAGCATACTAATTTGCAAGTGTCCACAGGCATTACCTTGTTAGCACTAGTTGAAAAAAGACCTAAAATATGCAATCTGAAAGAAATGCTAGAGTATTATATCTGTCATCAGAAAGAAGTTATTACAAGGCGAACTGTCTATGAACTTAAGAAAGCAGAAGAAAAGCATCATTTATTACACGGTTTAGTTATTGCTCTTAATAACATCGATGAAGTTGTATCTATAATCAAGAAATCTAAAGAAAGAACCGACGCTTTAGAGAATTTGAAGAATAGATTTGATTTGTCTGACAAACAAGCGGGAGCTATTCTTGATATGAGATTATCTAAGCTGACTTCTCTTGAAGTTGGCAAGATTAAATTAGAGTTAGCCGAATTAGAAAAAGCGATAATAGAATACCGTGATATTCTTGGTAACCCAATTAGAGTAATAGGAATTATTAAGGAAGAGATGACAGAGATAAAGGACAAATATAACACTCCTAGAAAATCTGAATTGACATATGATTTCGATGAAATAGATATTGGCGACTTAATAGAGAAAGAAGAGGTAGCAATTTCATTAACACATCAAGGTTATATTAAGAGAATGGCAGTATCCGAATATCGTGCCCAAAGAAGAGGCGGAGTAGGAATAAAAAGCCATAAGACTAAAGAAGAAGATTTTGTAGAAAATATATTTACTATGAATACTCATGATGATTTATTTATATTTACTAATGCGGGTAAAGTATATTCTATCAAGGGATACAATGTACCTGAAGCCTCAAGAACGGCAAAAGGTAGAGCAATATTGAATTTAATTCAGATAGAAAGCGAAGAGAAAGTAGCGGTTATTATGCCAGTACCAGAAGAGAAAAGAGGGGATGGTTTCCTAATGCTTGCTACAAGAGATGGCAAAGTTAAGAAGAGCGCACTTGATCAATTCGATAGTATTCGAGTGAATGGCAAAATAGCAATTCGTTTGAATGATGGCGATGAATTAATTAGCGCTGAGCTTACAAACGGCAAGGACGACTTGATTATTGCGGCAAGTAGTGGCAAATGTATTAGGTTCAATGAGCAAGATGTTAGAGAGCAAGGTAGAGATACACAAGGCGTAAATAGTATTAAGCTAGGCGAAAATGATTATGTAGTTGATATGACAGTTGTGAAAGAAAATATGGATATACTTACAATATCTAGTAATGGATATGGCAAGATTACATCACAAGATGACTATAGACAACAAGGCAGAGCGGGTAAAGGCATTAAGGCAGGTATTTTCAATGAAAAAACAGGTTATTTAGTGAACCTTAAGATATTGAAGCCTGAACACGATATAATGCTAATGACTGAAGATGGTACGGTAATTAGAATGATTCCTGACAATATAAGTAAGATTGGTAGAAACACACAAGGCGTAAGGTTAATGCGAACAAAAGAAGACGATAAAGTTGTATCCGTAGCACTAGCCCCTCAAGATAATGACACCGAAGAGACTACAGAGTAATAATATAACAAAGCTTATTGATTGAAGTAGCTATTAGTATAAGCCACGAAACAACCAATTTCTGTAATAACTAAAGCCCATATTGAATAATATGGGCTCAGACTGTAGAAGAAGCTAGTTTTTGAAGCTAGCTTTTTTGAAATTTTATATT
>CAZKXV010000122.1:0-4989 GCA_964556835.1 uncultured Clostridia bacterium | reverse complement strand
TATATGGTGTTTTTAATTATTATAAATACGCTGATGTGGCTCAATAGGCAGAGCAGCTGATTTGTAATCAGCAGGTTGATGGTTCGATTCCATTCATCAGCTCCATATGGAGAGGTTCCCGAGTGGCCAAAGGGGGCAGACTGTAAATCTGTTATCTACGATTTCGGTGGTTCGAATCCACCTCTCTCCACCAATAAAAACCTAAAACGAACGACTTGTTCGAATTAGGTTTTTTTTAGTTCTAATTCTCCTACAAATTTTTTTGAAAGTTACAACATATCCCTTGAATTTCTATCCAAAACTAAAAAAAGTTTGTGAACAATGAATTATAATAGTATGAAAATACAAATTTTTGTATAACAAAAAAAGCACTTATTTGATAAAAATAAGTGCTTATTTATTATGAATTTAATAATCAGTTGCCTTCTTCTATCAACTTAGTTTCGCTAACAGTAAGCTTAGACTTTACTAATTTCTTGATTTCTAATAATTGTTCAGGCTTAGGTACAAATTGGATAGCTATATTGTCTGTTAGAGGCTTGTATTTCATTCCATCAAGCTCTTTAGCAATAATTCCTATACTCTGCCCGCCCCAACCAAATGAGCCGAAAGCAATATACTCAATGTTCTTAGGATTGAGACCTTTCAAATAGCACAAGAAACTTGCTACTGTTGGAATAATTCCATTATTCAATGTAGAGGAACCAACTGCAAGATATTTTGCATCCATACACTCTGTTATAACATCAGAATTATGCGAATTAGATAAATTAAACATCTTAACCGAAACACCTGATGTTATGAAAGCATCACTAATAGCATTAGCAATTATTGCAGAATTTCCCCACATGCTATCAAATACAACTACAGCTTTATCGTGTTTTTTGTGAGAGACTAAACTATTATAATAGTCAATTATTTGTGATATATACTTCTTCCAAATGATACCATGACTAGGTGCTATAATATCTATTTCCAATGTTGATATTACATCTAGAGCTTTTTTTACTTGCATAGAATAAGGTAGTACAATGTTAGCATAATATTTCTTTGCTTCTTCAAATACCTGATCCATATCTGCTCTATAGTCAACTCTTTCGCTACATGCTAAATGTTGTCCAAAAGCATCGTTACTAAAGAGAATATTATCTTCAGGTATGTAAGTTACAAGATTATCGGGCCAATGAACCATAGGTGTTTGAACGAAATTTAGTGTTCTTTTTCCTATAGAAAGAGTATCGCCGGATTTTACTTCTACAAGTGGTAATTCACCATAATGCATGGTGAGTCCCTTTATGCCAGCAGGAGCTGATGTATAGACAACAGCATTCTTAGCGTATTTCAGTACTTCTGGTATAGCACCACTATGGTCCGGTTCAACATGATTAGAAATAATTATATCAATTTTGCTTGGGTCAATAATTTCACTTATGTTATCTAACATAATCTTACTAAAAGGTGCTTTGACAGTATCTATTAATACAACTTTCTCATCTATTATTAGATAGGAATTGTAAGTAGAACCACGATTAGTACTATATCCATGAAAATTACGTAAGTTCCAATCAACAGCTCCTACCCAATAAATATTATTTTTTATTTCGTAAGCTGACATATCTTATTCTACCAATTCAAAATCTTCTTTACCCACACCACATATAGGACAAGCCCAATCATCTTCTAAATCAAAGAATTTAACACCTTCAACTTCCTCATCATATTCGTAGCCGCAAACGGTACATTCATATTTAGCCATAATTTCCTCCTAGTATTTTTTTTATATTTTAACATTAGTTTATATTTTTTTCAACTATTATTAAATAAATTATCCTGAAGTTCTGAATTTTTCGAAATCTAATAGCATCTGCTTAGTGACTGCAACTCTTATCTTCTCTCTTGCATTAACAAAATCAACTTTTGCAACCAACTGGTCTTTTCCCGTTGCTATATTTCTAAGCAAAGGATCTTCTTTCGCCCTATCGCACATTTCATCAATTTCCGCTCCACTTAAACCTTTACATATATCAGCTAGCCAATCAATATCAACATCTTTAGCTATAGGCACATCTTTTATAGCTTTGTTGATGATAAATTTTCTAGCATTCACATCGGGTAATCCTACATATACTAATTCATCAAATCTTCCACTTCTAAGAAGTGCAGGGTCAATATCCCAAGGTCGATTTGTCGCACCAAGTATTAACAGTGTTTCATTATCATCATCAAAACCCTGAATCTGTGTAAGAAGTTCTGGGACAATTCTATTCATAACAGATGAATCACTACCTCTTGCGACACCTAGTGCCTCTAACTCATCAAAGAATATTATTGCACGCTTACATTCTCTAGCTGTTTCAAATAACTCTTTAAGATTTTTTTCCGCCTCACCAAACCATTTACTTACAATATCTGAACACTTTATTGCGTAAAACTTAGCTCCTACTTCGTTGGCAATAGCTTTGGAAATCATGGTCTTGCCCGTTCCGGGCGGTCCATAAAGTAGCATGCCGCCGCCAACTTTTTTCTTATATTTCTTATAAATTTCTGGTTTGATTATAGGTAGTATAAATCTGGTCTTAATACTTTTTTTTACTTCTTCTAAGCCTGCTACATCTTTGAAACTAATATTAGGAATTTTGGCACTATGGAACTCTTTCTTATCATCATCTTTTTCTTTAGCCTTCACTCTCTTTGGTGTGAGTCCAGTTATTCCAGCAGAAATATTAGCATTTGCACCATTTTCTTTGATTTCCTTAGCAATTTCAATCAATTTGTCAGCACGATTAATCCTAGCAGTTTTCAGTTCTCCACTACTTAGCTTAGCTAGTTTAAGTAATGCTTCAGCAGCAAGAAGAATATTCTTTCTTGCTGCATCATAACTACCATTTCTATATGAATCGATACCTTTTTTATAGTACATATTGAAAGATTCATTAAGGATTTGCTCGCTAATACTCATATATTATTTCTCACTCATCGCTTTCTTAACTTTGTCAAGGCGACTTTCGATATCATTATCAGCTGAGGGTGTATTTTCTAATTCTCCTGAGCCAATATCGATTAGGTTATCAATCTCTTTATCATCGATTAGATTGGCTTCATCTTCTAAGTTTTCAAATATTTCTTTGGACTCTTCTAAGAAGCCTTCCATATCCATAGATTGTATTTCCATTCCGCTCATAGCTTTCTCAAATTTCTTCTGTGCTTTCATGAAATTTGATGACTTAGATAGCTTCTGCATATCCCTAGACAATATGAACATACCTTTCATAAACTGATTTGTCATATCCCCTAAATCTTTCATCTGATAAGCAATATCGAATTGCAATAGCATTTCCTCTGCTCTTTTCTGATATGCCATTGTCATTTTCAACGCTTTCTTAGCTATTTCAACTTGTGAAGTAGCTCCTTTCTGCTTAGCTTTTCTAGCCTTTAATATATATAATTCTTTTTGAGACTCTAATTTTTCAACAATCCTGTTCATATTTGTCATAGCTTTTTTGATAAATAATTTCTGTTTGATTGCTTTAGTTTCTCTTCTTTCTGCTATAAATCCCATTCCTCTATTCTCCTAATTATTTAGAATCTTGCTAGTTGTTTCTTCATAGCTATCTTCATTCTGAAGAATATTCTCTGTATCCATTGCAGCAGCAGATGTTTCAAATAGTGCCATTATCTGATTCACATCACTTGAAATGCCGTGTATTTCATCATTACTCATATAAGTTTCTTCTGAGTCTGAGAACACATTAGCAATCCTTGATAAGCGTTCTTCATTCTTGTTTCTAAGCATATGAACTCTTCTAACTTCTGATGCCAATTTACCAGGGTTATCGAATAGCTTCTTTAATCCAGAAGTAGGAGTTTCATTTGCGAAATTGTAATCATCTTTAATTAACAATAGTTGATTGTAATTCTCAATTTCAGAAATAATAGTATTCAACCTGCTTACTACCCGTGTGCTTTCTTTCTGCATATATGCGATTTTCTTCGCATATATTAACTGCATTTGCTTATTAGTTTCGGTATGCCCTTTTTTGATTAGGTCTTGAATAGCAAATTTATTATCTTGGATAGACTGAAGTATTTCATTCTGTCTTCTTTCGAATTCAGTGATTACATCAACAATATCTTGTCTGTCTATATTTTTTATTTTCTTTTTGTTCTTAAACATAATGACTTATTTCCTTTTTTTATGCTGTATGCACTCTTTTTAATAATAACAACTCTAATGACTCTATCCTATATGCAAGCGCTTCCTCCGACATATATCCGCTTGATAGTGACAATTTCAAGTTGCCATACTCTCTAGAAATTTTTGAATCCAATTCATAAATCCCTTTATCTACGCTAGGATTAGCATATTTTATTTGTTCTGCATGCTCTTTTAAGACTTTTGATAGCATTTCCGACTTAGACATAGTAATTAATTCAAGTATTTGCACCTTAATCTTATGTAGCAATGCTATGCTATCTTCTACAAATAATTTATTTTTATTACCCATAATTATTCCGTTATAACAATTTTTTTGCTACGCTCAATCTGTATTTCAGGCTTATTCTTAGGTTTTTCCACCTGTTTTGTTTTGACTTTATTAGTTTCATCTTTAGTTTCTTTGACTTTTTTACTTATCTTCTTCTCATTCAAAGTAACTTTACCTTCCTCTATGTCAATAGTAGTTCTCTTTAGAAAAGCTTCTTCTATCGCTTCTCTAACTTTCTCCGGAATAGCAACTTTCGAAACACTGAAATTATCTAAACTATTGCCATATTCTGCGAATGTTTCTTTAAGAGCAAACTTAATATGATTAGAAATATGTGCAAGTTTAGAAGTGATTTCATAGAAGCATATATTATCCTCTATAACCACTTTTGATATAGCATCTTTGAACAAATGACTTAATCTCTCACGGTAAAAGGCTTTAATATCTTCTTCTCCAATCTCTTTCTGATCGCCTACAACTTTCACAAGAAACATTCTAGGATTAG
>CAZKXV010000121.1:0-5009 GCA_964556835.1 uncultured Clostridia bacterium | reverse complement strand
TCTATCACAGGAGGCTTTTTATTTATAGTGTCCGTTTTTATGGGTTCAGTTCATTATTATAATCATTTTTTTCTCCTTTAACCCCTTTTTATTCAATAAAAAGGGGTTAATACTTTGTAATTGAATTGTCACGGGGACACGATTGGCGAATTGGCATATTGGCGTATTGTCAAGGGGACACGACCTGTCCTGTCCCCTTGACAAAAGCAAGAGCTTTATCCGTTGCTATCGCAAATTGGCGTATTGGCGAATTGGCGAGATTGACGTATTGTCAGGGGGACAGGAAAGTTCCTGTCCCCGTGACAATAGACAATAGACAAAGTTCCTGTCCCCGTGACAATAGACAATAGACAAAGTTCCTATCCCCATGACAATGGCTTTAGAAATATAAGTCAACTATCTCATCTGGATAAACTTTAGCAAATACAGGTTCGTGTTCGCCCAAAGATTCCGCTAGTTTTTCTTGTTCACTATTAAGGTAGTCTACAATTAAGTCCCTTTGTTCTTTCAGAGAAATATCAATATCATATTTGATAGGCTCACCTATTATAACCTTACCAAGCGATTCACTAGTATACACAGGGTAGAATGATACTGCCTTGCCCGTTTCTTTATAATACTCTTTCGCAAGGTGTACAAAGCCCGTTTGCATTTCATTTACATATTTACGAACTGGTTCTTTGTTTATGTCCGCAAATATTACTACATGCTTGCCCTCGATAAGTGTTTCATTAGTTTTCTTGAATGTGATTTTGATGCTCATACCGTGATTTACAGGGATAATACTCATACCCCTAATAAATGCGTTCACAATAGGCATACCTATAGGTACTATTATTATTTTAAGCCATTTTGGGAACTCGTATGCCAATTTGTGAAAAACAAGCTTAATACCCCTTTTGTACTCTACCATAGCGCCATTCGCCCAAAGTCTGCAATCTAAATCAGAATTATATTGAAAGCACTGCGGTGCAAAAAGTTTGGTATGATTGCTACAGAAAACTACTGCCTCTGTTGGTTTCTCAGTACGCCATTCAAATTCAACTTTACTAAATCTTTTCTTGAAAAGCAAAGATACAAGCCTATAAATAATAAAAGGCTTTTTCACTCTACTATATTCTTTATTAGAACTATAATATCTCTTTTTCATAACAAGACCATTATATATGAATCTTAAATGAATGTAAACATATTTGCATATACAATTAGTTTTCTATGCTTCAGCTATAATAGATAATGCAACTTTCACACCATCAATACTAGCGCTCATAATACCGCCTGCATAGCCACATCCCTCACCAATAGGGTATAATCCAGTCGTACTGACTGACATATATCTTTCATCTCTTATAATTCGAACGGGAGATGTGCTTCTAGACTCAACACCAGTAAGAATAGCATCGCCCATATTGAATTTGGGTATTTTGTTTGCCATATCATCTATGCCCATACGAAGAAGTGTAGTAACTTCTTGATTGAATAATCTATCCAACCTACTAAATTCATAACCTATAGGATAACTAGGAACTACCTCGCCACATTTCTTCATAAGAGTGCCATTCATAAAGCTATCCACTCTCTGCACGGGAGCTTTATATCCGCCACCGCCTAGACGATATGCTTGTCGCTCAAGTTTTCGTTGGTACTCTATTCCGGCAAATACATCATCGCTTTTGAGCATTTTGTCGGTGATTGGTGTAAGTAGTGCGGAATTAGAATTCTTCCCTTCTCTTAAATAATTGCTCATACCATTGACAACTACCATATCTTTCTCGGAACTAGCAGGGACAACTATGCCACCCGGACACATACAGAAAGTATATACACTTCCCAAGTTCTTAATATGACTAACTAGCTTATAATCAGCTGTAGGCAATAGCTTAGAACTATTCCCATATTGAACTTTGTCAATCATTGATGACAAATGCTCTATTCTCAGTCCGCAAGCGAAGGCTTTCTGTTCCATAAGCACGCCCATATCATATAGTTCTTTGTATGTATCTCTTGCACTATGCCCAATGGCAAGTATAACAGTATCACTTTCTATTATATTATCGCCAATTATCACACCTTTCGCCTTATTGTCTTTGATAAGAACCTTTGCCCTAGTATTATATATAATTTCCCCGCCTGCTTCTATAATCATATGCCTTAATGCCTTAATGACTTCACGCAATCTATCAGTACCAATATGCGGTTTGTTAATATAACATATTTCTTGAGGTGCGCCACATTCTACAAATATTCTAAGTATCATATCTTTGTATGGACTTTTCACGCCCGTATTCAACTTGCCATCAGAAAATGTGCCTGCTCCGCCCTCACCGAACTGTATATTATTATTTATATCTAGTAAGCCCGTAAGAAAAAATTCATCGCATGCTTTTGACCTATTATCTATATCCGCACCCCGCTCAATAATAATTGGACGCATTCCGCTACGAGCAAGCATAAGCCCAGCGAATAGTCCGCTCGGTCCACAGCCTACAATAATAGGATTATCCCCTATATTCTTAGCTTTCGGAAACTCAATAGCGGGCAATACGATAGGCTTGTTATCCACTTCTAGAGTATAATTATATCTAATATCATTCTTTTTCCTAGCATCTATAGACTTCTTCACTATACGAAAATGTAGATTATTTCTATTAATGCCCGTTTCTAAAGAAATTTTTGTTATTAACTCACTATCAGTACATTTAATTGGTACTGCAATACTTATTTTATCCATTCGTGAATTATAACATATAGCATCAAATATTACAATCAATGCACTAGCCTCATACACTCATTTATGTTATACTATTCATATGAAAAGAGTAGCTATTATAGGCGGAGGCGCAAGCGGAATAACAGCAGGTATATTTGCTTCTAGAAAAGGCGATACTTCAGTAACGATTTATGAGAGTGGCACTCGCCCTCTTAAGAAACTTCTTGCTACTGGTAACGGTCGTTGCAATTTTTCGAATGCCAATCTCTCTCCAGCGAAATATAATAATCCTGAATTTGTCGAACAAGCCTTGACTTCATTTTCTTATAAAGATAGCCTCAATTTCTTTCAGAATTTAGGGCTTATGTATACGAAAGATGATGAGGGTAGACTTTATCCATACAGCTTGAAAGCGACTACAATATCAGATATATTATTAGGCGAATCTACTAGGCTCAAGATTAAGATTAGACTAGGTGAAGAAGTAACAGGAATATACAAGAACGAAAATAGATTTGAAGTAGCAACATCAAGAGGCGATATACAAGTCTATGACTCTTTGATAATTAGTAGCGGAAGTAGTGCCAGCTATAAGAATTGTGAGATTGGTTTTCTAAACACATTAGAAATACCAATTACTAAGCTCACCCCTGCTCTCGCCCCCTTAATCACGCATAATAATGCCGTTAAGGGATTGAAAGGCATTAGAGTCAAAGCACAAGTAACAGCTAGCCTTGAGGGAGGTAGTATCCATACTGAGTATGGCGAAGTGCTTTTCAGAGATAACGGACTAAGCGGTATAGTTATATTCAATACATCTTTAATGCTCGCAAGAAAACAAATTCATAAGTGCGAAATAGCACTCGACTTGTTGCCCAATCTTAGCAGTGAACAGATAATAGATAGATATAATAATCTTGGACTACCTATCAAAGAATATTTGAGAGGGATTTTCGATTCATCGCTTGCTAATCATATTCTTAAAGTGGCTACAACTAGAAACATTGAAGATATTGCACATAGTATTAAGAACTTGATATTCAAGGTTATAGGCATTATGGGCATAGAAAATGCACAAATAATCTGTGGTGGAATTCCTACAGAATTAATCAATCCTAGAACTCTTGAGCTATCTAATAATTTATATGTTTGTGGCGAGATAATAGATATTGACGGCGAATGTGGTGGATACAATCTAGGTTGGGCTTGGATAAGCGGTGCAATTTGCGGTATTAACTGCTAGAGCTAATTGGTATATTGTTAAGGGGACAGAATAGAAAAATTGTCAAGGGGACAGAATAGCGAATTGTCAAGGGGACAGGACTCTGTCTATTGTCTATTGTCAAGGGGACATGACTTTGTCGTGTCCCCATGACAATTAATAACAACAGATAAGGCTCTTGCTTTTGTCAAGGGGACAGGATAGCGAATTGTCAAGGGGACAGAATAGCGAATTGTCAAGGGGACAGAATAGCAAATTGTCAAGGGGACAGGATCTATCCCGTCCCCTTGACAATGGTAACAATTAAAAATAGTTATTTTGCTTACGCAATCGGAATTAGAAAGCCCATATTAAAGTGCGTATTTTCAGACTTGCTTCACGGTCAGCAATTATAATAGCATTTCCTCTCTTATAGAATATCGGTCTATCCTCTTCATCAATGTCCTCTATAGTGCTTATTGAGTCACTATATACTTTAGCAGCAGTTGCACTATCTTCATAATAAACTATCGCTATACGAACATCTTCTTCCGAAACTGCATATACTGCGTCTTCTGCTTCTGAAACATCTAGCCATAAGGCAAGCCATACCAAAGACAGCCCAATTGCAACAGGGTTATCAGAAAAAGTATCCGCTTCCCATTTATCACCCCTATCTAATTTGTAAGCAGTAGCTTCTGGTTTAGGCATAAGCAACGTACTCATTACTGCTATTGTTCCTATTGCAATAATTATTACCAGACAAACAATTTTACTAATCAAACTCATTGATTTTTTCTTTTTCGCCATCATTTCACCTCTTTCTTCTTTATTATTATAACATACTTTCATTTTTTTTACAATCTTACAGCTATTTGTGTAATAATTATAGCTACCTAACTGATTTAATTGACAATAATACTATATTAGTATTATCCTATATTATAAATAATATATATATAATTTATATATATAATTACTGGAGTAGTTATTCGTATGAAAATGCAAGAAATTGAAAAAAAATGGCAAGCTAAATGGGAAAAAACAGAATTATATAAGTTTGACACCACAAGACTGGACAAAAAACATTACGTATTA
>CAZKXV010000120.1:0-5015 GCA_964556835.1 uncultured Clostridia bacterium | reverse complement strand
AGTATAATATTATCAAATTCTAAATCTTCATCCATATCATCAAAGATACCATCATCATCTGAATCATAACCTGTAAATAAGACAGGTGTAGTTTCAGAAACATCAGCGAATTCAATATGATAATTAGGATTACTAACCATTACAAATTCGTTAATAATTGGACACTCTGCAATGAAACCATAACCAAGTACAACACTTGATGAAAGGATAATAACGCTATCTAATATAGGATTATTTGCAAAAGCTCTGTAACCTACTGTGTTAATAGTTTCTGGAATAACAACTTTCACAACATCGATAAATTCAACGCCTTCAATAGCATTTGCAAGAACTCTGGTAACATTGTATTGCTTAATGTATCTAGGGATAAGAACTTCCATAGTCGTCGCACCCGGTGCATCATCATATACGAGCCCAGCAATACTAATTGATTTCTCATTTTCAATAACTATTATGAATTTCTTGTAATCAGTATGCAATCTGAACTCAATACTTTCACCATATTCGGCTAAGTAAGTGTCCATATAATCATTCATAACACCACTAGCTACGATATCAGGCTCAAATTCAGCATTATTATCACTAAAGATATTTTCGCCAATTAACTCTACATCACCATCAAAGAATATTGTAGTAATGTTAGGCATATTGCTCATTGCGTATGAACCAATATATTGTACTGACTCTGGAACCATTATTGTTTCTAAATATTTTGCACCATCAAAAGCATAAGCTCCTATGGCAACAGTATTATTAGCTAGAGAATTAGGAATACGGTATTCTGTATTACCCTCGCTATCAGGTTCATTATTATCAACACCATGGTTAGCAGGATAAGTATGAAGTTTCAAACTACCATCTTCATAGACCTCATAAAGAATATCATCTATAGATCTGTAATTATAGTTAGCTAAGCTTAAAGTGATACTAGAGAGACTTCCACAATTACTAAATGCACCCTCTCCAATTACTTGTGTACCATAACCTATTTGGATAAATGCAAGGTTAGCATTATTAGCAAATGCACTTTCTCCAATCTCTTGAACGCTGTCAGGGATATTAATGGCATACAAACCACTATTATTGAAAGCATTACTGCCTATTTTTGTTACTCTATTAGGTATAATAACAGGAACAGCTTCATCATTATCAAGAACACCTAAAGCTGAAGTTCCTCTAAATGCACCATCACCGATTTCATTCAAATTAGACCCGAAGACAACATTCTTAAGATTAGTACAATATGCGAATGCATCAGCACTGATATATAAAAGATTTTCGCCAAACCTAACGGAATTGATACCGCTGTTCATAAATGCACTTACACCTAAGTAAGTTAGACTATTCGAGAATACAAGACCTGTATCATCATCACCTTCTATCTCAGCATATAAATTAATGCTGTTAGCAAATGCAAAATCACCAATTGAAGTTATTCCGCTACTCATATCAATAGTAGTCAAAGTCGCAATATTATTAAATGCTTTCTCTGATATTGATGTTATTGTATTTGGAAGAACAAGGTCAACAATAGCAGTATTCTCAAATGCGCTAATACCAATAGTTCTAAGATTATCACCAAGAATAACATTTTCTAAAGATGTACTGTTCTTAAATGCCGAATTGCCAATAGTAATTACAGAATCAGGAATCTCTACTTCAGTTAATGAAGTACAATTGGAGAACAATCCTTCACTAATTATATTTATACCATAAGGAAGTACTATATCTACAATAGCAGTTTTAGCGAAAGCATATTTCCCTAATTTGTATACCGTACTTGGCAGATTAGGAACATTAACCAAAGATGAAGCATTATAGAACGCTCTATCATCAATGATAGCCAAGTTTGCAGGCATAACATCAAGTGCAGACACTATTTTAGTTTGGATAGTATGTAGGTTAATAGCATTTTCAAATGCACCCGTACCAATAGTAGTAACATAATTGTTAAAGATTATTTTCTCAAGTTCCTCAATACCATAGAATGCATATGGAGCAATAGTATTAACCGAAGTGCCTACTGGCAATGAAGCTGTACCATAATTCTCTTCAATTAGATGAGGAATACCTGCAATAACAACATTACCTTGTATAAATAGACCATTATTATTAATTACATGTGAAGAATTTGAACCAAGACGAGCATATACTACATCACTGAATGCACCATAAACAACATTAGTAGTTGTGTTAGGCAATCTATAATTTACTTCTTCAGTACCGTCTAGGTTCTCAATAGCATAATAAACAGTTGACTTATATCCAACATTATTTAGACCATACAAAACTTTGAAAGTATTTAGAGCAGAAGGAACACCATCAAAATATTCTGTTTCGAATACAATTTTAGTATTATCTTCATCGACTATAAAGTCGATTAAACTGTCAGTTCCAACAAAAGCATAATTGCCAATACTAATTAGTGTATCAGGTATTGCCAAAGTTTCAAGGACAGTATTATTTAAGAAAGCACCATCGCCAATATTATAAACGATTTTGCCTTGAATATATTTAGGTATAACAACATTTGCTATATTATTGTAATCCTCTCCAACTGCATAGCCTGAACCATCGCCCTCGGTCGCAGTTGTGTTAGGAATAAGACCATTTATAGCTATGTAACTAGTGTTATAAGAACTATATTCAAATTCATCTTTATGAGTATTAAGCTCAGTAAGGATAGAATAGCCATTAGTATAATATTCTTCAACTAATTGTGCAATCTCAACAGTATTGTTAGGATAATGAAGATTTAGCTTAACCTCATCTTCAGTACCAACTGCAATAATTGAACCGTCAAATACATTTTCACTTATAAGTGAAACATCTTCCTCAAAATAAACATCAGTTAAATTAGCAATATCGCCAAATGCGAAATCGCCTATTTCAACTACTTCATAAGGAATAAGTATCTCAGATATATTTGTATCGTAGAATGAATAACTTCCAATATACTCAACAGTATGAGGAAGTGTAATAGACGAAATGGTTTCACCATTAAATGCACTATCCGCAATACCAGTTACAACCTTATCTCCAATAAATCTAGGAACTATAATTTCAGCACCACTACCATTATAGCCGGCAATATACACTTCATTAGCATTTATAACCGCTACATCAAATTCAGCAGCAGGAGTTGTAATAATATATGGTATTCCATTCGCTTCAATTAAATCATAGTTATTAGTAGCACCACCTGCAGTAGCTTCTGGAATATATGCAATTGCATCTGGAGCACCAGAGAAAGCAAACTCATCAATATAACCAAACTCTGCTTCTCTAGCAAAATGAATTTCAGAAAGTTTACTACAATCAGAAAAAGCACTTTCGCCAATATAATCAATACTTTCAGGAAGTAGAACTAATTCAAGATCATAAGCTTGTGAAAAAGCTGTTCTACTAATATAGCGTATGCCCTCAGAGATTATTACAGCAGAAACATCATCAACTCCATAGAAAGCACTTGCGCCAATACCAAATACTGGCAAGCCATTTATACTAGCAGGTATTCTCAAAATAGTACCATACTCAGCATTATCAACAAAACCTGCAATTTCATAACCTGTTATTATGTTATATTCGTTTACATAATTTATCTTATTATAAGTATTAACAATACTGATATTACTTCCACTTACACTACTATTCAAAGTAATGATTTGTTCAAATATAGTATAGTCAACATCTTTGACAAGCACAGTATCATTTATAATAACTAGTGCTTCAGCGCTTAGTGTTATAGCACCGTCAACAGTAATTTCATTTCCTACTAATGCGAATAGAATATCGTTAATATAAGATGAATTATTATAAAATACCAAATCAGAAAGAATTTCACTTTGATTTAAGGTAATTATAGGAGAGCCAGCAGCTGTTGTGTAATCAGCACCTAATTCAAGAACACTATTATCCGCAGTAACTAATAGATTACTAGGAAGTGCACCAATATTTATAGAAGAAACAGAGTACTCAAAGCAATCTAGCAAGCTATAAGTATTTATAATAGATAATGTACTTACATAGATACTATCATCAATAAGTATTTGCTGACCGCTTATGCTGTATTCCCCTGCTAATGTAAGTTTTGCACCATTTACTATTATTACAGCATCTTCTTGCAGAGTAACACCGCCACTTGCAAATGGAGTGACAACTATTCTAGTATATTCAGTAGAGCCGAATACATAATTACGAGTTATTGAGTATTTTGTACTATTAATATAATTACAATCATTATACAAATTGATATTAGATACTAGACTACTGTCTCTTAGACTAATCTCAGACTCATTTATTGTGTAATCACTATTTTCAATAAGTACATTATTGCCATCAACAAGAAGTAGATTATTAGGAGTGACATTAATATTAATCATAGCAACAGTATTTAGTTCGAATAGAGCTGCATTAGATATGATTCTATAAGGGAAATTATTTACTGCTGCAAAAGTCTCAGAAACACTTTCAAGCGATAAATTTCCACCAAAATAAAGTGATTCAAATCCATTCAATGTAAATTTTGAACTGTGGTCATTTGTTGTACCGAAAGCATTAGAGCCAATACCATTGTTATCAAGATAACTATCGAAATAGATACCTTCAAGGTTAGGCATATCTAAGAAAGCATTAGAGCGAACCTCTCTCAAAGTAGTAGGCATATAAACATTTTCTACATCCTCATCACCAGAGAAAGCACCCGTCATAATAACTTCAACACCTTCACCTATAAATACAGCATTATCATCATTTGTAGCTAGGTATATATAAAGAATAGACCCTTTGTAATTATAGAGGGCATAGAAGCCATTAACTTCTAAGAACTTATAATTCTTGTTTGCAGGAGAAATATAAATAGTATTAAGAGAAATACAGTCATCGAATACACCTGCGCCGATTTCAGTCACATTTGCACCGATAGTAACGCCGGCAGCACTTTCTGTAGTCGCTAAGCTACCACACTGTGCAAAAGTATAATTACCTATAATTCTAACGTTATCACCTATAACTAT
>CAZKXV010000119.1:0-5082 GCA_964556835.1 uncultured Clostridia bacterium | reverse complement strand
TATTTGTGATAAGGTAGAGAAAAAATGATTACATTTGCACTAGCGAAAGGAAGACTAGCAGAGAAAACAGTCGATTTGCTTATAAAATGCAATATTGACTGTATCAATATATTAGAACCAACTAGAAAATTAGAGTTGTTCGATGTAAGTGGCGAATATAGATTTATCTTCGTTAAGCCTACTGATGTGCCTACTTATGTGGAGCACGGTATTGCAGATATTGGCGTTTGTGGTAAAGATACTTTACTTGAAGCGGATGCAAGCATTCTTGAGATGCTAGACCTTGGTTTCTCCAAATGCAAGCTATGTATAGCAGGTTATACTGATGACTACCCAATTAATACTAGGGTAGCAACTAAGTATGTCAAGTTTGCGAAAAGAGTATTTGCAGAAAAAAGCATGAATGTTGAAATTATCAAGCTAAATGGCTCTGTAGAGTTAGGTCCTGTGCTAGGACTAAGTGATGTTATAGTAGATGTTGTTGAAAGTGGTAATACCATTAAGGATAACGGATTGAAAGTACTTGAGGAGCTTGAAGATAGTTCAGCTAGACTAATTGTTAACAGAACTAGTCTAAGACTTAAGCAAGACAAGATTAAGGACTTGTTATCGGATATTGAGGCTGTTCTATGAAGAAAGCTGAAGTATTGATATATGGCAAAGATAGTTTAGATAGAGTTTTCTCACGATCACAATTAGATGATACCAAAGCGTATGAAATTGTAAGAGATATTATTAATAATGTTAGGGAAAATGGTGATAATGCATTGTTCGACTATACCCTTAAGCTAGACAAACTGCACATTAATAAAGATACTATAAAAGTCAATGAAGCCGAGATTGAGCAGGCTTATAAAGAAGTTGATAATGAGCTACTTGAAGCTTTAAGACGAGCAAAATCGAACGTATTAGAGTACCATAAGAAACAAGTTATTGATACAGAAATAGAGGGTCAAGTTGGTTGGATTATGAAACCAATGAAGAAAGCGGGTATCTATGTGCCAGGTGGCACTGCCTCTTATCCTTCATCAGTATTAATGTGTGTACTTCCTGCAATAGCAGCAGGAGTAGAAGATATTATTGTAGTAACACCTCGCCCAGAAAATCCATTAACACTAGTTGCTTTAAGTGAATGCGGAGTTAAAAATATATACAAAATAGGCGGTGCTCAAGCAATTGCTGCCCTTGCATATGGTACGGAAACTATTCCTAAAGTTGATATAATCGCAGGTCCGGGTAATATTTATGTAGCGCTAGCTAAGAAATTAGTTTTTGGTAATGTTGCAATTGATATGATAGCAGGACCTAGTGAAATTCTAGTGATTGCAGATGAGACAGCTAAGCCCGACTATGTAATTAATGATTTACTATCACAAGCCGAACACGATGCAATGTCAGCAAGCATTCTTATTACTAATTGTAAAGATTTAGCTAATATAGTTGCAGAAAAAATATATGGATACGCAGACAAATTTGACCGTGCTGATATTATAAAGAAATCATTAGACAATAACTTAGCAATAATATTAGTAGATAGCCTTGAAACCGCAGTAAAAATATCTAACAAAGTTGCTCCTGAACACTTGGAGCTTGCTGTTAATAAGCCGGGAAATATAATTGATTTAGTTGATAATGCGGGAGCAATATTTTGTGGTCATTATTCGCCTGAACCTTTGGGTGATTATTATGCTGGTCCATCACATACACTTCCTACTTCAGGAACTGCAAGATATTTTAGTGTATTGAATACACTAACTTATATGAAAAGAATAAGTTATATTTGTTATGACAAAGATAGCTTAGCTAAAGTTTCAGATGATATTATAAGAATTGCTGAAAGTGAGGGTCTAGATGCCCATGCTGAAGCTATAAGAATAAGGAGAAAATAATGAGAAAAGCAATAATTGAAAGAAAAACTAAAGAAACAACAATTAAACTTGAACTTTGCCTTGACGGTAGCGGCAAGTCAGATGTTGAGATTAAAGGCGCAGGTTTTCTTGAGCATATGTTTGATTTATTTTGCACTCACGGTAACTTTGATTTGAATTTGAGATGTGATGGAGATATTCAAGTTGATTTACATCATTCTGTGGAAGATATAGGTATTTGCTTAGGCAAAGCTATTAATGAAGCACTTGGTAATAAAGTTGGCATTAAGAGATATTCAAGTGCATCTATACCTATGGATGAAGCACTTTCGACTGCAACAATTGATTTAAGTGGCAGACCTTTTCTTGTATATAATGTAGATATTACTGGCAATACTGGAGATTTTGAAGTCGAATTGGTCGAAGAATTCTTTAGGGCAGTTACAACATATGGCGGGATAACCTTGCATCTTAATAATACTGCAGGTCAAAACAGACATCACATTGTAGAATCTTTGTTTAAGGCATTTGCAAGAAGTCTTGATGATGCTTGTACAATTGTATCTGACAAATTACCATCTTCTAAAGGAATGCTTGAATGATTGCAATAATCGATTACGGTATAGGCAACTTAAGGAGTGTGCAGAAAGCTTTTGAGTTTATTGGAATTGAGGCTATTATTACTTGTGATGTAGCTACAATAAGGGAAGCGGAAAGGGTAGTTTTACCCGGTGTTGGAGCTTTTCAAGATGCTATTAATGCCATTAAAGACAGAGGCTTGTATGATATTATTATGGAGCAGGCTAACAGCAATAAGCCATTTCTTGGCATATGTGTTGGGATGCAACTATTATTTGATATGGGATATGAGGATGGCGAGCATAAAGGGCTTGGTATAATTAGCGGAAATGTAATAAAGTTCGAACTTGAGGGTTTGAAAATTCCTCAAATAGGTTGGAACGAGATAATACACGATAATACGCATCCATATCTTAAAGACTTACCAGACAATATGGTATACTTTGTTCATAGTTATTATTGTGATGCTAACCTTGATAATGTCATTGCAACTTGTGAATATGGTATAGAATTTCCTGCAGTAATTGCGAAAGATAATATCTTTGCTGTCCAGTTTCACCCCGAAAAAAGCGGTGATACGGGACTTGAGATATTAAGGCGTTTTGGTGGAGTAAAATGATTATATTCCCAGCAATAGATGTGTTAGATAATAAGGCTGTAAGGCTTCTATACGGTGACAGAAACAAATGTACTATCTATGGAACGCCCGCTGAAGTAGCAAAAAGGTGGGTGGACTTAGGAGCAGAGTATCTGCATATTGTTGATTTGAACGGTGCTTTTGGTGAGCCTGAGGTGAATAGAGATACTTTGAAAGAGCTACTTGCAATTATCAATATTCCGATGCAGTTAGGTGGTGGAGTTCGAAGCATAGATAAGGTTAAGTACTATATAGATGAACTTGGAGCAACTAGAGTAATTATAGGCACTACTGCAGTAAAGAATCCTGAAGTATTAGTGCAGTGTGCTGAGGTTTATGGGAACAAAATTGTATGTGGTATTGATGCAAAAGATGGCAAAGTTGCCATAAAAGGTTGGCAAGAAACATCAAGTATTACACCTCTAGAGCTAGCATTATATTCAAAAAAACTAGGTGTAGATACAGTGCTATATACTGATATTTCTAGAGATGGAGCATTAACTGGTGTCAATATAGAAGCAACTTATTCACTGCAAGAACAAGCACAAATGAATGTTATAGCAAGCGGTGGTATTGCAAAAATGTCAGATATAATTGGGCTTAAGAAAAAAAATATTTATGGTGCTATTACTGGCAAAGCTATCTATTCAGGTAGTCTTGATTTAGCTGAAGCATTAGAGTTAGCGAGAGGATAATATGCTTACGAAAAGAATTATACCATGCTTAGATATTGATAATGGAAGAGTCGTAAAGGGTGTACAATTTGTTAATTTAATTGATGCAGGTGACCCTGTTGAAGTTGCGAAAAGATACAACGCTCTCAAAGCTGATGAAATTGTTTTCCTAGACATAACAGCTTCATCTGATGGTAGGGGGATAATGCTAGATGTTATATCTAGAGCGGCAGAACAAGTTTTTATTCCATTAACCGTTGGTGGTGGCATTAGGTCAGTTGATGATTTTAGACAGATTTTGAATGCAGGAGCGGACAAAATATCTATAAACTCTCAAGCTATTCATACTCCGGGACTTATTACGGAGGCGGCGTTGAAATATGGAGCACAATGCGTTGTGCTTGCGATAGATGCCAAGAGAAATGACAAAGGCTCATGGGATGTGTATTTGAACGGTGGTAGGGTAAAGACAGAGCTAGATGCAGTTTTGTGGGCGAAAAAAGCAGTTTCTCTGGGTGCTGGCGAAATACTACTTACATCAATGGATTGTGATGGAACAAAGCAAGGTTATGATATAGAATTGACACGTGCTATTTCCGAATCGGTTAATGTACCAGTTATAGCAAGTGGCGGTGCAGGTAATATGGAACATTTCAAAGATGTCTTAACTAATGGCAAAGCGGATGCGGCACTTGCTGCTTCATTATTTCATTTTAATGAGATATCAATAAAAGATTTGAAAGATTATTTGCATAAAGAAAATATCCCAGTAAGGAGATAAATATGAAAGATTATAAGGAAATTATAGATAAATTGAAATATGATGATAAAGGGCTTATTGTGGCTATTGCACAAGATTATAGAACGGGAAAAGTTCTTATGCAAGCATATATGAATAGTGAATCTCTTGCTATGACTATTGAGTCAGGATACGCAACATATTATAGTCGCAGCAGGTCTAAATTATGGAAAAAAGGCGAGTCATCAGGACACACTCAGCAGGTAATAGACATATTATATGATTGTGATAGCGACGCTATATTGCTACAAGTTGAACAGATTGGAAATGCATGTCATACAAACAACCCAACTTGTTTTTATAGACAGTTAGTAGAAATGCCAACTTATCCGGATTACAAGATTATAAATGAAGTGGTTAAGGTTATCAAAGAAAGAAAACTAAACCCCGTAGAAGGTTCATATACAAATTATTTATTTGATAAAGGTGCTGAAAAAATTTGCAAGAAGATTGGTGAAGAAGCATCAGAAAGTATTATAGCAGCTATAAAAGGTGATAAGGCGGAATTAACCCTAGAATTATCCG
>CAZKXV010000118.1:0-5169 GCA_964556835.1 uncultured Clostridia bacterium | reverse complement strand
TAATAGCATCAGCCATAACTGAAGCTATATACTTAATAGCACGTATAGCATCATCATTACCAGGTATAATATAATCTACTAAATCAGGGTCACAATTAGTATCTACAATACCAACAATTGGTATACCTAATTTTCTTGCTTCTTTGATAGCTATATCTTCTTTCTGCAAGTCAACAACAAATACAGCAGCAGGAAGTGAACGCATATTCTTAATTCCGCCTAAGTTTCCTTCAAGTATATCTCTTTCTTTGCATAACTTAATAACTTCTTTCTTAGGAAGAAGTTCAAATTCGCTCATTTGTTCCATTTGGTTAATCTTATTAAGCCTATCAATTCTACTTCTGATAGTCTTAAAGTTAGTTAAAGTACCACCTAACCATCTCTTATTCATATAGTACATACCACATCTAGTCGCTTCTTCTTTTATAGCAACTTGTGCTTGTTTCTTAGTACCTACGAAAAGAACTGGCTTGCCAGTTTTCCCTATAACCTTCATAAACTCGTAAGCCTTTTCGAGCATTTCAACAGATTTCTGCAAATTAATGATATGAATCTCATTTCTTGCAGCATAAATGTATTCGCCCATTTTAGGGTTCCAACGTTTTGATTGATGTCCAAAATGAACACCTGCTTCCAATAATTGTTTCATTGAAATATCTGACATAATATTTACTCCTTTATTCCTCCTTGTACGTTGTAAGCGTTTATCGACCAAATTGGCAGAGACAAACACTGCGCACAAGTGCGTATTAAATGAATTGTAACATACATAAAAAAAATATGCAAATAATTCCACATATTTTTTTGTTAGTTTAATATTTTTCTATGTTATTCTAATCTTCGGCATCTTCATTGTATTCTTCAACTAATTCTTCATAAAGCTCATATACAGCCTGAAGTGTTTTGTCATCAGTAATACCTTCAAGTGCATCTTCACCTGAATCAGTTTGAACAAGCTTCATAATTAATATTTCATCATCATTTACATCTTCTTGTTTTTCAACAGGGTGTACAAGTACATACCAATTATCTTTATACTCTATAGTTGCTTCGTGATAAAAATCTATATCCTCTCCATTATCTCCTGTTAGAGTAATGATATCATCATCAGTATATTCCTCTGAATCTAGCATTTCATCTACTATTGCATCATTTTTGATAGTCTCATCTTTAATTTTATCGCTCATAACTTTCTCCTTATTTTAATGTTTTCAAGAACTGCTCAAGAATTATACAAGCAGCAACTTGGTCTATAACTTTCTTTCTCTCTTCTCTTTTCATATCGACTTCTATAAGAAGTTCTTCGGCAGTAGTGGTGGTAAGTCTTTCATCTTGAAGTACTATATCTATACTTTCATTTAATTCCTTATCCAATAATTCTGCGAATTTCTCTGCTCCTAAAGCTCTATCACCTATAGTACCGTCCATATTGATAGGATATCCTACAACTACAGTATCGCAGTTGTTTTCAATAACTATTCTAGCTATGTAAGATACATTTTCAGATAAAGTCTTAGCCTTATATGTTTCGTAAGGGCTTGCCATAATACCCAAAGTATCACTCATTGCAAGTCCAATTCGGACATCACCTAAATCTACAGCAAGTTTTCGCATATGGATATTATACAGAATAAGCCATAAAATAGCTACTATATTAATCTACAATATTATCTATTAGTTTCGCATAATTGGAGTACAATCTTCTACTATTAAATATTGCTATTACAGCTGCAAAAAAGAAATTAGTCGACCACATTAGTACCCAACCCATAACACCTTTCATAGAATAGAAAATTATAAGAGGAATCATTCCAATAACCATAGCGTATAACATAGGCACCATTGCACTGAAATTTCTTTTTACTGCTTCTTGCACATTTACCCAATCCAGTTTCGGCTTACGTAAATCTCTGTGTAAACCTAAGCAAACGAAACCATAAGCATATATGCAATTAATTACGATAAATAATAACAAATTGATTATATTAGTTTCAATAAATACAGCCATTATAATAGAAGAAAGCAAAATTCCTACTCCAGCTGAAATTAATGCGAAAAGGATTTTACCATTAATCAGGTGCTTATATGAAACTGGAAGATATTTGTTAATATAGAAGTATGAACCCTCTCTTGTTATCCCAACTGCACTAACATAATTCATACCGTGCAGCATAAGTATACAGAAATACATAGCCATACCATAGCTAGCTAGAACAATATCAATTTCAGCTGCTACGCCTCCCTGCATTTCCATACCCGACGTGCCAAAAACCACAAAGAATACTAGAAGTAGCGGAACCATAATAGGACTCATTAGACATTGAAGAGCAAAACTTGGATTACGAAGCAACATTTTCACCTCTCTTCCAAGCACTGCCATAGTAGCAGTTTTTTGTTCTTGAATTTCTTCTATTTTTCCTTGTATAACCGCCTCTTCAAGTTGCAATGTCATACCTTTTATATATAGCTTAGATGATAAATAGCTACTTATTACAACACTTCCTAGAACAATTGCAATAAATATAAGCAAATTCACAAACATATTACCAACCGCAAGCATTGAATTAGATAAGTACATATTGAAGAAAGCAATGTTTCCTATATTATCTAAGTAGCCTATTATACTAGTTTGAATTCCTGAAGTATCGCCATTAAATGAACCTACCGCTCCAAAGTATAAAGTTATAAAACCTATCATTAAAGATATTGTAACGACAGTAGTCAAAAAAGTTCTATTCTTGAAAAATGTAACAATATACATTAGCGGAAATGCAAGTAATGAAATTACAAATAAAGGTATAAGCGGTATTAAGAAAAGCGATAAAACAGCTAAAACATAAAACATAGCTGAGATACTAAACCCAACACTTGATAGCCCCGCACCCACAGAAATTAGAGTAGGGAGTATAATTAAAGTTGAAATAAATAGCTCACTTATATAAACTAATGTCATCTTCGCTAAATATACCGATATTGTCCTTACTGGCAATGCGTTAAGAAAAGCCGTATCCTTGGATACAAACATTTGATTAATAATAGCAAATATCCCAAAAAATATGGTCATTAATTGTGCACTGAAAAAAATTGCGGTTATTAAGTTAGACTGAAATTCGATAGGAGTAACTTGCCCAAGTTTATAAGCCATATAACTTACAAGTCCAATAATAGGTGTAATACCGAAGAAGAATGCAATTATAAATATTATTTTCTGCTTTTTATTATCTTTTGAATTAGATCGAAAAGAGTTCTTCAACATAATATTTAGAACTAATGAATAATCTTTGAACATAATCAATCCTCAGTAATGCTTAAGAAAAATTCTTCAAGTGATAAGTCAGAACGCTTGCTCTTCAACTCAGCTATAGTACATATTGAAATAATTTCTCCTTTGTCTACTATGGCTACTTTATCACAAATCTTTTCTACAACTTCCAATACATGTGAAGAGAAGAATACTGTATTCCCATTCTTTACATGTTCACGCATTAATAATTTGAGGTCATAAGCCGACTTAGGGTCAAGTCCAGTCAAAGGTTCATCCAGTATCCATAGCTTAGGTTCATGAATTAATGCACCTATTACACTTATTTTCTGTTTCATACCATGCGAATATGTCTTAATTGGATTATTTACTGCATCTTTCAAATCAAATATATCAAGAAAATAATTGATTCTTTCTATTCTATCGACAGTAGACACTCCATAAACATCACAAATAAAATTAAGATACTCCATACCTTTCAGTTTGTCATATATTATATAGGTATCTGGGACATAACCGATACATTTTTTTGCAAGTATAGGCTCTTTTTTGAGGTCAAATCCACATATATTAATGGTTCCTTCCTCGAATGGAAGTATACCTACAATAGCCTTAATAGTAGTAGACTTCCCTGCACCATTAGGACCTAAAAAACCAACTATTTCGCCGCCTTTTATATCTAATGATAGATTATTCACAGCTTTTACTTTTCCGTTTGCATACGTTTTCGAAAGATTTTTAATACTTAGAATTGTTTTGTACCTCCATACATATATTATTAACTAAATTATCATAATCTATAGCAAATGTCAAGCATTTTTAGACATTTAGAAAAATATCTAAATAACTAATAGTAAAATTTATTTTGATAATATAATTTTGCGTGCTATAATGCTAATTATGAAAACTATAATATTCGATGGTGCTATGGGAAGCACGCTAAATGAACAAGATTTAATGGGTGAATGTAATGAGTTATATAACATCACTAAACCTGATATAATTGCAGAAATTCACAAAAAATATGCACTAGCAGGAGCGGAATATACCAAAACTAACACCTTTGGCGGAAACCCTATGAAGTTAGCAAAATCTAACAATGAAAAAAAAGTTAAAGAGATTAATCTTAATGCAGTAAGGCTAGCAAAAGAAAGCGGTATCAAAATTGCCGGAGATATCGGTCCAAGTGGCGAATTATACGAGCCTTATGGAATGGTTTCTACAGAAGATATATACAACTCATTCCTAATACAAGCTGAATACTTAAAAGAAAGTGATATGATACTAATTGAGACAATGAGCAGTTTAGTTGAAGCTTACTTAGCTTATCTAGCAATTAGAAAAATTTCTAGTACTATTCCAATAATTATGTCGTTCACCTACTCTAGTGGATATACTATGATGGGTTGCACTCCTGAAAATATAGCTAAAGCTACTAATAATCTTGATATATATGCCATAGGTACCAATTGCGGTGGCGGACCTCAAGAGCTGATTGAAGTCGTCAAATCATATGCTAATACTTCTTGCCACAAAATATGCGCTATGCCTAATGCGGGACTTCCCGAACTACATAATAATATAGTATTTTATCCTTTCAAGGCTGAAAGGTATGCTGATGCTATGAAAGCTATTGTAGAGAGTGGCGCTGATATTATAGGCGGTTGTTGCGGTACTACCCCTGACCATATTGAGAAACTTACTAGCCTAATACAAGAGACTCCTTCTAGAACAATCAAATGCGGAAAATATATTGCTACAGAAAGAGAATGCCTAAACCTTGAGCTTGCGAAACTCTGTGGCACTAGTATTGAAGAAATATTAGAAATTGAAGCAGATATGCAAGTTGCCAGAATAGACGTATCAAATATAGATAATCTAAGGGAATATATAAACCAAATTAATAT
>CAZKXV010000117.1:0-5171 GCA_964556835.1 uncultured Clostridia bacterium | reverse complement strand
TATCATATTTTGTCCTAAGCCAGCAAAACCATAAGAAAATTTCTCTCTTTTAGTTATATAAGTTTTTTCAGTATCATAAATTGGAAGGTCATTGACTAAATTGGAATTTTCCATATATACTCCTCGGTAGCTTATTTAATTTTTTCTTTTAATTTATTTATATATTTATCAACATAATTTTTTAATTGAGTCATTACAAGATTATATTCTTCTTGTGTTTTGGAGAGAAAGGGATCGGGTATTTTGGTATATTTTCCTTCTGCTATTTCAGAAAGTGACATATATTTCTTATATAGTGTAGGTGGGAGCAGAAATTTCTGAGTTTTGGTCATACCAATAATAACATCAGCATCTTTGAAACGTTTGTAATCAAACCATATATATGATGGTTTATGGCTGTCAACATAATTTTCTTCAAAGCCTTCTTCAAGGAGTGCTATTCTAGCTTTAGTATGTAGCTTCTTGCTCTTGTTGAATACTGCACTAGATTTCACCCATTCGATATTTCTTGAAAGCGCTTCATCTAATTCAATCTCTTTACGTAATAAATACTCTACGTACGGACTTCTACATATATTGCTTGCACAAATTACTAATATTTTCATTGACTAGGATACCTTATTCTGCGGATTACCATTTAGGAAAGCTTGAAGATTAGCTATAGAGGTATTGAATAGCCTTGTCCTAGATTCTTTTGCTGCCCAAGCAATATGTGGTGTAACAATACAATTCTTGCACTCTATTAAAGGGTTGCTTTCTCTTGGTGGTTCGACACTTAGAACATCTACTGCCATGCCAGCTATTTTGCCATTATTAATTGCATTTGCTGTTTCAACTTCGTTTACTAATCCGCCTCTAGCTGTGTTAATTATATACACACCCTTTTTCATTAGTTCAATATTCTTTGCACATATAATGCCTTTGTTTTCAGGTGTTAAAGGACAGTTAAGCGAAATAAAATCTGAGTTCATAAATATATTTTCAAGGCTAGAGTAATTGACTCCATCGATAAGATATTTATCATTATGGTATAGGTCATAAGCTAATACATTCAATCCAAAACTTACCGCAATTTTTGCAACAGATTGACCTATCTTGCCATAACCGATTATGCCTAAAGTCTTACCTGCTAGTTCAATAAGTGGATAATTCCAATAACAGAAATCTCTGCTTTTTGCCCAGTCGCCATTTGATACACTAGCGCTATGTTTGCCTACATGATGACAAAGTTCTAACATCAATGCAAAAGTATACTGCGCAACGGCTTGCGTGCCATAAGTTGGTATGTTTGTAACAACTATACCTCGATTTCTACAAGCTTCTATATCTACTACATCATAGCCTGTTGCTATAACGCCTATATACTTAATATTAGGGCATTTGTCTAATAACTCTTTAGTAATTCTAATTTTGTTAATGATTATAATAGAACTATCACCAATTCGCTCAATAGCTTTGTTTTCAGGCGTATAGTCATAATAAGAAACTTCTCCTAAATCGGATAATGCACTAAAATCTAAGGCATTATCTGCGTTGAGCGTATATCCATCTAATACGATTATTTTGTTCATAATATAGCACCTCTACAAACAAGTATAACAAATAATGAATAAATGTACAACATAAATATGTAAAAATAGTAGGAATGTTATGTAGTTTGAAAAGTAGAGTTGCATTGAAGAAATAATTCAAACAAAAAAGGCTTGTAAAAATAGAAACAAGCCTTAAATGATATTTCTTATTTATACAAATTAGAACTTAAAATTTCTTGCGTAATTAGTGATTTCTTCGAACAATTTAGCATTTTTAGAGTTAGCTAGATAGAACACAGGAGGGCAATTAAGTTGAGCTTCGACAATGAGCTTTCCTCCTTTGTATTTTTCGCCAGTGAATAGATGAACCCATTCTTCTTCAGGTAGCATTAAAGTCCTATTGAAAGAACCTTCTATTATCACAGGAGCAACAAATAAATCATCGCCAAACATATAAGCATAATCTTCATCATATAAACAAGGGTCATTAAAGTTATATAAAGGTGTTCGCATTGCAGGTATCCCTTGCTTAGCTTGTTTAATAACTATATTAATATACGGTTTCAACATAGCGTGAATATTACTATAGTAGCTTGTATAGATAAGTACCTTTTCATCATCATATTGTGCATTTTCAGCAGGTCTTGTTGTTTCGTGGGTTCTCATTAATGGACTAAAGGTATTCATACTCATCCACTTAATGTATAGTTCTGAATCTCTTTTAAGACCTTTGAAAGTAATGTAGCCACCAATATCGCTATGTGATAGGGGTAGCCCGCTAATTCCTAAACTAATGTTTGCGGGAATTGTACAAGCCATACCATAGTCTACAGAATAATCTGTATGCTGATCTCCATTCCACATTATGCAAGCATATTTCTCTGCACCATTGTATCCGCTTCTTGTGAAGAAGAAAGCTTCTTGTTCCATATTTGCTTCTTGTATAGCTTCACGGTTGCATTTCGCCCATAGAGTAGGCCAGATATTATGTGAATCTTCTGACTTTTCCCCATTATGAAGTATTAGCCCTGCGGGTAAATATTCTCCAAAATCAGCCATCCAACCACTTATTCCTAGCTCTAGCATATTTTTCTTTATAATAACATCTTTAATATATTTGTAACATTCAGGATTGGTTAAGTCCATCATTCCTGCAGGAAAAGTTGTCGTTTTGAATAAATATGGGTTACTCTCATTTGTATTAATTAAATAACCTTTATCTTTGAACTCATTGTACATAGGGCTATCTTGAATTAAATAGGGATTGATATATGCTAAGAAGCGAACTCCTCTAGAATTGAGTTCAGTAATTTTTTCTTTAAGGTTTGGGTATAATTCATTAGATACTATCCAATTCCAATAAACTTGTTTTCCAGCAATGGTTATTTTTTCACCCGACCAGTCTTGACACCATACACCATTAATTTTCGCACCACTATCTAACATCTTGAAAGATTGATCTACTGCATAATCAATACCGCCTTGTGTAGCGATTATCATACCATCATTAGCCCAGTCGGGCAGATTAGGATTAGCTGATGCCATTTTCTTAGATATACTTTTGAAATCTTGGTTGTATATAAATTTGATTGATTTAGGCAATTCCCAATAAGTAAGGACATTGCATTTTTGTGAGAAATCTTGTTTTCCATACGCTGCAGTATCAACTTTAATTGCATAGTATCTGCTAGACATATATGTGGTCATTGGAGAATAAGTTTTCACTTTTGGAGCTGGTTTATATTTAATCCATTTGAATGGAGGAAGACTTTTCTTGATGATAGGCATAAGCGTAATATGCTCTGAAACCAAATTATCTAATATATGTCCTTTATGATTGAGTCGCCTAAACCTTTCGCCTAGTCCAAATATTGCTTCATCAGAAGCTGCGTTGAAGAAGAACGAAATTGCATCGAAATCGCCTTTAGAAGACAGTTTGATATCCACGACCCCATTTTCCTCTGTGCAAGTTAGGGTAACCGAAATGTCATCTTTGCTGAAAGTAAGAATAATAGAGTTTTCCTTTTCTTTGATTTTCAAGTCTTTCAACTTAATTCTATCTGTTATATTCTCAGTTACAGAGAAATTACCTCTTTTGGCTTTATATTTCAAATCGCCTTTTATAACAATGATAAAAGGCATACTAGAACTATGTTTGAATATTGTTAATTTATCGAGTTTTAACTTATATTTGCTATTATCCTTCTTTATTATAAGCTTCATATGTCATCTCCTTATTGGATTAATGTGCATTATCTGAAAGAATGCAAATGTACTTATATTTTATTAACCTTATCTATATTTTGCACTTCTTTGTATGCATTTGTCAAGAATTTAGTTCGTATTTCATCAAAACCATTTGTAAAATCTGTGTTAAGCCAAGCATCTACCATTGCTATACCCATTTCCGGAGCAATTACCCAACCGCCTAGTGAAAGTACATTAGCTTTGTTGACTACACTTGCCATTTTCGCAGTATATAGGCTTTCTACGCAAACGGAATATACGCCCTTGAATTTATTTGCTACTATATTCATTCCTGCACCGGTACCACAGATTAATATGCCCTTTTCATATTCACCCTTACTAACAGCTTGAGCAATTATAGGCGCCACTTCATAATAAGGCATAAAATTTACTATATCAAGAGTACCCTTGTCATCTACTTGATAGCCTTTTGCTAGTAAATCTGTCTTAATCACTTCTTTAAGGTTGTAACCTGATTTATCTGAACCAATAATTATTTTCATTTTATAATGTCTCCTTATTTAATAATTCTTTATGATTATTATTTTTCTGATTGAGTATTATTCCTAATGCACCTATAAGTACAATGAACATACCTATGTATGATATAGTCTGAGGTCTTTCACCAAATAGGATAATACTTGCTATTGTGGTCACTATCGGTAAAAATAATAAGAATACTTTTACAAGCCAAACCTCATTGTTCCTTAGATTATAATAGTAGAACACATATATTAAGCATTGCATAGTTCCGCCAGCTAATATAATAATTGAAGTGGATATCCTTTCAAATGATACGCCAATATTTGCTATGTCATTAGTAATTATACAGGCAAAAGTAAAAAATATCAACACAATAAGATTATTATAATAACCAATTACATTTATGGGAGTCTTATGTTTTGTTTGCAATTTCTTAATTACAAAAGAATTTGCAGTTACAGCCATTGCACTAAGTATAAAGAAAATATCATAGACATTGAAAGATAATGTAGCGAAATCTATATCTAATACTAAGATTACACCTATAATCATTATAATAGAGCATACCCAAGTTGTTCTTGAGATACGATTTTTCAGAATTATTGTTGTAACAATGTTGACCATTAGTACATCTAACTTGAGTAGGATAGTACCTATAGAAGCAGATGAATGCTGGAATCCGATATTCGCAAAAGCATCTAGTAAGAAGCCTAATATTCCTATAGCAAGTAGATACTTCCAGATACCTTTTATTCTGGTTAAGTCTTTGAGAGAGCCTAAACACATCATTATAAGTGTATAAACTACTAGTGCTAATGCTCTTAATACAAAGCCTGTAAGGTAAGGAGAAGAGGTAAGGTCTACTAAATACTTGCTAGCAAGATAGTATCCTGACCAAACTAAAACCAT
>CAZKXV010000116.1:0-5172 GCA_964556835.1 uncultured Clostridia bacterium | reverse complement strand
CAGTATTATATGATTTAGGTTATAAAAGTGCAAAGTTTCCCGATAAAAAAATGGGCTATTCTGCTTGTGAAGTTGCAAAATCTATGAATATGAATAGCGGTATAAATGTTGGTGCTGGTTGTGGCGCTACCGTTGGCAAAATTCTTGGTGCTGATAATGCTTATAAGGGCGGGCTAGGAGTGGCTGTGGCACAATTAGATGAACTTGAGGTTATGGCAGTTGTGGCAGTCAATTCATTAGGAGATATCTATAACCCTGACACTAATGAAATAATTGCGGGTGCTCAAATAAATGGCGAGTTCGTTAACTCTTGTAAGTTGATGAGCCGTGGTATTGTATTTGATAGTGTCAATCAGAATACTGTAATTGGATGTGTTATTACCAATGCGAAGATTACCAAAGCACAAGCTAATTTCCTTGCAATACAGATACACGATTCTTTGGCTTTATGCGTAAGACCAACACATACCATTTATGACGGTGATACAATTTTCACAATGGCAAGTGGGAAGGTGGAAGCGGATTTGGCTGTGCTGGGGGAAATGTGTGTGCAAACTATGAAAAAAGCTATTATTAAGTCGGTTAACAATGGATAGGGTAGTTACAGTAAATGAAATGAGGGAGTGTGATAGAGTAACAATTCTTAATGGTACTCCTTCACTTAAACTTATGCTAAGGGCTGCACAAGGTATTTTTGATGCTCATATTTGTAGTGGGAAGATTGCCATTATCTGCGGTAATGGGAATAATGGCGGTGATGGATATGCTCTTGCTAATATTATGCTCGAACATGGCATTACACCTGTAGTTTATAGGTGTGCGGGTTCGCTTTCAGCTGATGCCGAGTATTACTATTTGAAATTAGTATCTAGCGGTATCAATCCAGTTATGATAGATGATGCCACTATTTATAATAGCTATAATTATATATATGATTGCATTTTTGGAACAGGTTTGGCGAGAGAGGTTATAGGCAAATGGGCGGACATTATAGATAAAATTAATGAAAGCAATTCCTTTGTAATCTCTGCCGATATTCCAAGTGGGCTAAATGGAGATAATGGCTTTGTGCAAGGCAAGGCAGTTATGGCAGACTTGACTGTATCTCTTGGAGCAATCAAGACAGGACATTTGCTTAATGATGGTATGGATTATACTGGTACTTTGGTTAATTGCGATATAGGTGTTGAAATAGATAATTATTATAATTTGGTGGATAAGGTTAGTGCGAAAGAGGCTTTCCCGAAATTAAAACGTAATATAAATAAAGGCAGTATGGGCAAACTTGTCATAATCGGCGGTTGTACCAATTATATGGGCGCAGTTCTGCTTGCAAATAGCGGTGCTAGTGCAGTTCGGGTTGGAACGGGGATAAATGTGCTTGCTATTCCACAATCATATGTAACACCTATGATGAGTAGAATTGAGACAAGTACGCTATACGCTTTAGCTGATAATGATGGTAGCATTATATACGATAGTGAATGTTTGAATCGTGCTATTTCGGGGGCGACTGCTATTGCTGTTGGTATGGGATTAGGAAAAGGCGAGGATAATATTAGAATTATCGAACATATCATTATGAAAGGTATACCTACTGTTATTGATGCAGATGCAATAAATTGTCTAGAAATTAATCCAAGTATATTGAAATATTCGAAAGGTAATATAATTATTACACCGCACCCTAAAGAATTCAGTAGGCTGACCAAAATAAGTGTAGCGGAAATTCTTGCTAATCCTATTGAGATTGCTGTAGAATTTGCACGTGAAAATAATGTTATAGTTCTGCTCAAAGGTGTAAGCACTATAATTACTGATGGCATAGAAGTGTATATATCTAATTCAGGAAGCCCTAATATGGCGAAAGGCGGTAGCGGTGATGTACTGAGTGGTATTATTGGGGGGCTTATGTCTAGAGGCATAGCGCCTATTTTAGCCGCCTATGCTGGTGCATTTGTAGCAGGACTTAGCGGCGAACTTGCCGGCTTAGAATACGGGGAGTATTCTGCTTGCCCTAAAGATACGGTTAGTTTTATTTCTTCCGCTGTCAAATTGATTGCTAATAGTTAATCATTTTCAACGTTTGTTGTATATTTTTACTCGTTTTGTTAATAATTTAGTTGCGCATATTTTCCTATCTGCATAGTATGTACTATACATTGGATGATGTAGCTAAATTAAGGAGCTATTGTGGTACTGTGATAAAACGTGGTGAAATCTATTATGCTGACCTTTCTCCTGTGATAGGTAGTGAGCAGGGGGGGATTCGTCCTATACTTGTAGTGCAAAATGATATTGGTAATAAATTCAGCCCTACTGTTATTGCAGCGGCTATAACTAGTTCTATGACAAAAGCAAGATTGCCTACGCATATAGAAATTCCTAGCGGGAAATATGGCTTGAATAAAGATAGCGTTGTGTTATTAGAACAGCTTCGCACTCTCGACAAAAGAAGAATTGGCGAAAGAATTGGCGAGATACCTACTTCAAGCATGAAACAGATTAACGATGGCTTGCTTATTAGTTTAGGCTTTTTTACTACTTAGAACGGACATTTTTTTTTAGATTTGATTTTTTTTATTATCATTTGTTTTATTATTGCATATTTTAATTAATGGTGTTATAATTATTTTATAAATATACTTGTGAGGGAAAACTATGAATGTTGAAAATTTATTAGCAAAAACTATTGAAGTAGAAGCGTCGGATTTACATATCACTGTTGGTATTTCTCCAGTGCTTAGAGCAAATGGTGCATTTCTTAAGTTTAATATGCCTAGACTTACTGCTCAAGATACTACTGAGATAGTAAAATATTTATTGACAGATAGCCAATTTGAAAAATTGAATAAAATTGGTGAAGTTGACTGTTCAATAGCATTTGGTGATTTTCGCTTCCGTATTAATGCCTATTGTCAAAGAGGCTGTTATGCAGTTGCACTAAGACTTATTAGTAATGAAATACTAAGTTTTAGACAATTAGGTCTCCCTGAAACTTTAACTGAAATGTGTAATAAGCATAGAGGTCTTATTCTGATTACTGGACCTACTGGTAGTGGTAAGTCTACTACCCTTGCTGCTATGATTGATTATATCAATAATACTCGTGAAGCACATATTATAACTCTTGAAGACCCTATTGAGTATATGCATACTCATAAGAAAAGTATTGTAAATCAACGTGAAGTAGGAAGTGATACTAAGTCTTTTGCGGCGGCGCTTAGAGCTTCTCTTAGACAGGACCCTGATGTAATTCTTGTAGGTGAGATGCGTGACCTTGAGACTATTAGTATTGCTATGACTGCTGCTGAAACCGGGCACTTGGTTCTTTCGACTTTGCATACTGTTAGTTCTTCAAGTACTATTGACCGTATTGTCGATGTATTCCCTCCAAACCAACAAATGCAAGTGAAAGTCCAACTTGGAACAACGCTTATAGGTGTTGTATCGCAACAACTTATTCCTAAGAAAGATGGTGGCGGTAGAGCTATCGCAATTGAAATTATGATTTCAAGTCCTGCTGTAGCAAACTTAATTAGAGAGGGTAAAACACACCAAATAGATAATATAATAATGACAGGTGCTGCACAAGGTATGAAACTAATGGATAATTCCTTAATCTCGTTATATCAACGTGGCATAATAAATGTTGAAGAAGCCTTGACTAGAGCGATTAACCAAGATTTTGTACGCAAAGGTATCAATAAATAACACTAATAAATAATAATTTAAATATACAAATGCGTATAATAGGAGCGTTCGATGGCTGATAAAATAGATATAGGTAAACGGTATATTTCTAAGAAAGAGGTACGTGCTTATGGATTAGCAGGTGTCGGACAGAATATGATTTATGGCATAATGAGTTTTTTCGTTATGATATTTTATACCGATACTATGGGAATTGACCCTCTAATTACTGGCACAATGTTAATGGTAGCAAGAGTATGGGATGCAGTTAATGACCCTATGATGGGTACAATAGTTGACCGTATGAATAGCCCAAAAGGTAAGTTCATTCCGTTCTTGATGATTACACCTATACCTATGGCAATTTGCACAATTCTTTTATTTGTCAATCCTAATTTTGGTATGAGTGGCAAAATTGTCTATATGTATATTACATATTTCTTGTGGGGTATGGTCTATACAATTTCTGATGTTCCATATTGGGGATTATCTTCTGCTACTACACCTAATCGACTTGAAAGAAAAGAGTTTATCGGTACAGCTCGAGCCTTTTGTGCAGTTGGTGCAATGCTACCTATGATAGGAATGATGGGCTTTGAAATGTTCATTGATAATATTCAGACAAGGTTCTTTGTAGCAGCAGTAGCTTTTGCTTGTGTGGGTTCTATGTTATTCTATCTTGCACCTCTCAATGTGAAAGAGAGAGTTCGTGTGAATCCAGAGGGTATAAAATTTGTAGATAATTTCAAGATGCTAGGCAAGAACAAGCCTCTTGTATTGATAGTTATAGCAGGTGCGATTGGCGGTCTTAGAATGATGGCACAATCTGCGGGCATATATGTTGCTAGGTACAATTTTATGGATGGTTTAAGTCTTTTTGGCGCAACTATTCAAGGTGAGGCAACTATTACTATTATTCTTAGTGCAGGTTTCGGCGGTGGACTTCTGATAGGCACTTTCTTAACACCTATGCTGCAAAGGAAATTCAATTACAAAAAGCTATATATTTATTCGGCATTATTAGGATTTGCGGCTCAATTTGTTCTATACCTATTCGGATATTCAAATATTTTTATAGTTATTCTGTTCCTTACTATTGGCGGATTTACTTTCGGTATATATAACGTAATTACATATGGTATGATAGCCGATAGTATAGATTATTTAGAATGGAGAACAGGGAAAAGGTCTGAGGGAATTTGCTTTAGCTTTCAAACATTTATGACCAAACTTGCTTCTGGTTTAGCTTCAGGTGTAACAGGTATTGTATTGTCATTCTCGCATTTTAGACAACCTATTAATGAAGTTCTACAAGTACAGTCAGCTGGTACATTGAAATGGTTATTTGCACTAATTACTTTGATACCTGCTATTGCTTGTTTATTATCAGTAATCCCTATGTTTTTCTATGATAATATAGGAAAGAAACAAGATATGATACTAGAAGAATTAAGAATAATGAGAGAAGAAAAAGGTATA
>CAZKXV010000115.1:0-5225 GCA_964556835.1 uncultured Clostridia bacterium | reverse complement strand
TTTTGTTCGAAGTTACTGCTTGAGATGGACTACCAAATTCCATTGAAGAACGAGCTTTCACTTCAACAAATACAATATAGTCTTTGTCTGTAGCAATAATATCTACTTCGCCTGCTTTATTAACAACATTTTTTTCAATGATTTTATAACCTATACCCCTTAAATATTTAGTGGCTTGTGCCTCCCCAATATTACCTTTCTCTTTCTTATTCATACGAACTTAGTTATAAATGTCTTTCTATGAATAGGAGTTGCCCCATATTCTCGAATAGCATTTATATGCTCTTTAGTACCATACCCCTTATGCTTAGCGAAACCATATTTAGGATATATCGCATCATATTCACGCATTAATCTATCTCTTGAAACCTTTGCTAGAATTGAAGCTGCGGCTATATTATAGCTTAGCGTGTCGCCCTTAATTATGCCCTCAGTCTCTATATCTAGGTCTAACTTAACAGCGTCCACTAATACAACATCGGGCTGAATATCAAGCTTAGCAACCGTTTCACGCATAGCCTTTTTGGTTGCTTGTAATATATTGATTTCATCAATTATTTTGGAATCTAACATCACTATACTATAAGCTATAGCTTGCTCAATTATGAGTTCATAGAGAAGTTCCCGCCTTTTCTCAGATATTTTTTTGCTATCATTGATACCCTCAATTCTACTACCTAATGGCATTATTACACATGCAACCGATACAGGTCCAGCAAGAGGACCTCTACCCGCCTCATCTATGCCGGCAATCAATTTATAATTTTGGGCTATATATTTCTGCTCATAATTCAACATCCGCTTTCTCCAACATAATCTTACCAATTCTTAGTTTTCTAAAATCATCGATTATAACCCTTGCAGTTCTTTCATAATCAATCTGTGCTTTCTTCATAATAAGCCCCCGTTTGATTGCTATAGCATCTATAATTTCAAGTGTTTCTGTATATTTATCTTCAAGTTCATATCTGGCTAATAATTGCTTCTTCTTATTCAACATAAGCCACTTAATTAATTCGAAAGCAAGTTCTGAAAAATCTAGAATATCTTCATTAACACTGCCGATAAATGCAAGATGTATTGCCTTTTCTTGGTCGTATATATTTGGACTCATAGTACCTGGTGTATCTAGCAAGTCTATATTATTCTCAATTCTCACCCATTGCTTACCTCTAGTTACTCCTGCCTTATTTCCCGTTGTTGTTCGCTTACCCCTACAAAGTGAGTTGATTAATGTCGATTTTCCAGTATTTGGAACACCAATAACCATAGCACGAATCATTCTATTAACACCTTTTGCAAGGTATCTGTCTACTAATTCACTATTTATCTTGGCAAGTTTATCTATTACTGACTTCACGTGTTTATTAGAAATACTATTGCTTATTACATAATTCAAGCCTTGTGCCTTAAAATATTTTTCCCACCTATCAAGTTCCGCTCTCTCTACCATATCACATTTATTAAGCACGTATAAGACAGGTCTATGCCCAATAATCTTATCAAACTTATGATTAATGCAAGCAGAAATAGCTCTAGCATCAAGCACATAGACAATACTATCTATGACTTTGAGATTGCTCTCCATCATTCTTAATGCTTTGGTCATATGACCGGGAAACCACTGAATATGCATTATTACTCCAATAAATCAGGTCTACGTAATTTAGTTATCTTAATCTGTTCACTTTTGCGAAAATCTTCAATATGCTTATGATTACCATTTAATAGTACTTCAGGCACTTTCATTCCATCGTATTCAGCGGGTCTAGTATAATGTGGATATTCCAACAGATTGGAACTGAAACTCTCTTCAACCACACTTTCACTTGAACCTAGTACCTCGGGAATATATCTTGCTACAGCATTAATAAGAACCAATGCAGGCAAATCGCCGCTAGTAGTTATATAATCGCCAATGCTAATTTCAAGGTCAATATCTCTATCAATAACACGCTGGTCAACGCCCTCATAGCTACCGCTTAGGATTAACAAGTGTTTTTCTAAAGATAGGTCTTTCACAAGAGATTGGGTAAGAGGAATTCCTCTAGGAGACATATATATGCGTTTTGCTAAATGCTCTCTATCGATTGCTTGGATACAATCTGCAATAGGCTGAATAGTCATAACCATACCAGCACCACCACCATAAGGGTAATCATCACATGACTTTTGTTTATTACTTGAATAATCTCTAATATCATTGATATTTACATCAAATAGTTCTTTATCTAGTGCTTTACCTATAATACCACTCTTAAGAGATGAATAGGCATCAACAAAAAGCGTGAGTACATCAATTTTCATATACCGCAACCTCTTGTAGTCTTTTGTTATCTAGCACTATTTGTTTGCTATCCATATTGACTTCTAATATTACATCTTTGAGTGCGGGGAAAAGCAACTGACCGCCACTATCAAGCTTACAAACATAGACATCTGCACTACCGTGTTGCAAGATTTCTGTAAGTTTTCCAATACCATTGCCATCAATTATAATATCGCAACCAATCAAATCTGCAATATAATACTTGCCCTTTTCTGGCTCTAGCAACTCGGATTTCTTAATCAGAATATCTTTCCCTCTTAATAGCTCCGCTTGATTTCTATCTTTTATATGCGAAAACTTGACAACTATACTATTGCCATTTGCACGAGCTTTTTCTACAGAGTACTCAATACCACCGATATAAAAACCCTTAAACATAGTTAACCGCTGAACATCATTAGAGTAAGCAATAATTTTCACTTCACCCTTAATGCCTTGCGGTTTAACAATCGTACCTATGATAATAAGGTCTTGCATTATTTTTCGATAATCTCCACATTCCATCTAGTATTATCTTTGATAGATGCAGCTTTGACAACAGTTCTAACAGCTTTCGCTATCTTGCCCTGTTTCCCGATAATTTTGCCAATTTCTTCTTTAGTCGAATAAATGTTTATATTCTTTCCTTCAACTACAATTTCTATATTGTCAGGATTATCAACTAATGACTCTACAATAAACTTAACTAATTCTTTCATCATTAGGCTTCTTCTGTCTCAGCAACTTTTGCTGGTGCAGCCATAGATTTTTTGATAGTCTTAGGCTTGAACTCTATATCAGTGTTTTTCATAAGAAGTGCCCTTACTGTCTCTGTAGGTTGAGCACCTTGACTTAGCCAATACTTAGCTCTTTCAGCGTCGATTTTAATTACTTTAGGTGACTTAGTTGGGTCATAATTCCCAATTATTTCCAAGCATTTTCCATCTCTAGCTTTCCTGCTATCTATCGCAACGATACGATAGAAAGGAGCATGCTTTTTACCTATTCTTGTCAATCTCAATTTTACCATTTATTTGTTCTCCTTGTAATAAGTTTTTTTCTTTAATATATTAGAACGGCATTTTGAAAGAATTTTTGCCTTTGCCACTCATTTGTTTCATCATACTTTTGGTTGCGTAGAACTGTTTAAGCAGTTGATTAACTTCTTGTATAGTAGTTCCGCTTCCTTTGGATATTCTCTTGCGTCTTCCTGCCTTAATTATATCAGGGTTGTCCCTCTCTTCCATTGTCATAGATAGTATAATAGCTTTTGTATGTGCAATCTTCTTATCATCAATATCAAGACTTTGTCCCTTCAACTTCTTATTCATACCGGGAATCATCTTGACCATATCCGCCATATTACCCATCGATTTCATCTTGTCGAACTGCTTAAGATAATCATCTAAGGTGAAAGAATTCTCTCTCATCTTCTTCTGCATATGTTGAGCTTCTTCTTCACTATAAGCGGTTTGTGCTTTCTCAATCAATGTAAGCACATCGCCCATGCCCAGTATTCTTGAAGCCATTCTGTCTGGATGGAAAGGCTCAATATCTTCAAGTTTCTCTCCAACACCACAGTATTTGATAGGCTTACCTGTAACAGCTTTAATCGACAAAGCTGCTCCGCCTCTGGTATCACCATCAAGCTTAGTTAGAATTACTCCCGTAATATCTAATTCTTCATCGAATTTTTTCGCAACATTTACCGCATCTTGACCAGTCATAGAATCAGCAACAAATAATATTTCATCTGGTGAGAAAGCTTTCTTAAGGTCTTTGAGTTCTTCCATAAGCTCAGTATCGATATGCAATCTACCCGCAGTATCTACAATTACAGTATCTATACCAAGTATACTTACTTCCTTGAGTGCACTTTTCACAATCTTAACTGGATTTTTCTTGCCCTGTTCAAATACAGCCACTCCTGCTTTGCCAGCAACAACTTTGAGTTGCTCTATAGCAGCGGGTCTATATATATCGCAAGCCACAAGCATTGGTTTCTTGCCTTGCGCTTTGAGCATTTTAGCAAGTTTCCCACATATTGTAGTCTTGCCACTACCTTGCAAACCACACATAAGAATAATTGTAGGTGGTTTAGAAGCTACTTTCAATTTAGAATGAGTGCTACCCATTAAGGCAATCATTTCTTCATTAACAATCTTAATAACTTGTTGAGATGGGGTAAGGCTCTTAAGTATTTCTTCGCCCAAAGCCTTTTCCGATACCTTTTTCACAAATTCCTTAACCACTAAGAAGTTTACATCAGCTTCAAGAAGTGCGACTCTAATTTCACGCATTATTTGCTTAATCTCAAGTTCACTTAAAGTAGCCTTGTTCTTCAGCTTTGTAATAATGTGACTAAATCTCTCACTTAATCCCTCGAATACAGCCATTAATTTTCCTCCATACTAGAAATCATATCTTCAATCATACCACTAATTTCAGCCTGATTAGATAATATAAGAATCTCTTTCAACTTAGAGATAGTCATATCCGATTTCTCTTTAAGCTGAAGCTTGTCCTCGTAATCTAATAATTGTTTCTCCCCTCGAAGTAGCGAATCTCTAACGCCTTGCCTAGTAATTCCTGCCCTATCTGCAATTTCTGCAAGTGATAAATCATTATAATAACGGTCTAACAACATACTATAGCAACTTTCTGTTAACAAGTTGCCGTAATAATCTAATAGAATACTAATTCTTACTTTATAATCTATGTCCATAATCACCACAAAAAATGCTGTAAAGCATTTAACTTTACAGCAATTATACAATCTTATAAAACTTATGTCAACTAATTATAATATAGAATCCACAAATTCTTTTGCATCAAAAGGTAATAAATCATCTATACCCTCACCTATACCAACAAAGACAACAGGAAGTTCTTTCTCTTCACTTATTGCAAATACTAC
>CAZKXV010000114.1:0-5293 GCA_964556835.1 uncultured Clostridia bacterium | reverse complement strand
TATGACTGGGGCAGAAATCTTATACAAGCAATAGTAGATGGCATTAATTCTGCAATCGACTGTCTAGAAGATAGCGTAAATGAAGTAGGCGAGAAGATAAAGGACTTTCTGGGATTTAGTAGCCCAACCAAAGAGGGTCCTGGTAGTGAAGCGGATAAATGGATGCCTAACTTAATGGGAATGTTAGCAAAAGGAATAAGCCGAGGTTTGCCTGATATACAAGGTGCGGTATCGCTTACAGCTGGAGCTATGAGTGGTGTTGCTTTTCCAAATATGTCATCACTTCCGAAAGATAACTCTATGTTGAATGGATTATTAAATATCTTTGGTGGTGTAAGGCAAGATAATAATGATAATACAACTCCTGTAGAACTTACAATAGATGGTCAAGTATTCGCTAGATTGATAATGCCATCACTGACAAAGGAGCTGAAACGTAATGGGATTAATTTGGAGGACAAATGATATTATTTAAGATTAACGGGATAAGTCTTACTAAGAACCCAACAGATATTAATCAAAGCAAACAGATAGTAGCAAACTCCGGAAGAACTATAGATGGTACATTAGTGATGGATATAATAGCTAATAAAGATAATTTAGCTATTACTTGGGATTATTTAAGCAGTATTGATATGAATACACTGCAAACTCAAATCAATAATAGCGGGTTTGTAACAATAGAATATGCAGATCCATTAGTCACAGCTGGACAACTTAAGCAGATTACAGCAACAGTAAAGAGCCTTGCTTATAGCCCATACTACGACAATAAAACATCAACAATAATGTGGCAGAATATAAAGGCTAACTTTGTGGAGATATAGATATTTGTTTATTTTTATCTAAAAGATTGACATATTGTTTTATTGTGATACAATGCTAAGCAAGAGGTACATATGAGTAACATAAAAGTATTTAATGATAAAAGAATAAGGACACATTGGGATGCTGACAAAGAAGAATGGTATTTCAGTATTGTTGATGTAGCTGGAATATTAAGTGGTAGTAGTCAGCCACGTAAATATTGGAGCGATTTAAAAAAGAAACTAAAAACAGAGGGCAGTGAGTTGTCCGAAAAAATCGGACAACTGAAAATGCAATCAAGTGATGGTAAATATTATAAGACTGATGTTTTAGATACAAAAGGAGTTCTAAGATTAGTACAATCAATACCAAGCCCTAAAGCAGAGCCTTTTAAGATGTGGCTTGCACAAGTTGGCAGTGATAGGTTGGAAGAAATAGCAGATCCAGAAAAGGCAATACTAAGAGGTGCAGATTTCTATAGAGCAAAAGGTTATACTGAAGGCTGGATAAATCAGAGGTTGCAGACTATAGAAATGAGAAAAGAGCTAACTGACGAATGGAAAGATAGAGGAGTTGAAGAAGGAAAAGAATATGCAATTCTCACCAATGAAATGACAAAAGCATGGAGTGGACTAAGTGTTAAAGATTACAAACAACTCAAGGATTTAAAGAAAGAAAATCTTAGAGATAATATGACTAACTTAGAACTGGTACTAAATATGCTTGCGGAGGTATCAACTACAGCTATATCCAAGAGTAAACATCCTGAATCATTTAATGAGAACAGAGAGGTGTCTCAAAGAGGTGGAAAAATAGCAAAGGGAGCCAGAGAGAATATTGAAAAAGAATTAGGTCAAAGTGTGATATCAAAAATGAATGCTAAGGATAAACAGGCATTAGAAATAAAGGAAGAAATAAACTTGTTAGAGGATAATAAGAATTAAATTTAAAGGAGGTTATGAGTATGAACTTTGCTAAAGATGATGAAACAGTAAGTATGTATAGGTGTATGAACGAAAAGTGCAATCACTATAAGGAGTATTTTATGAACTCAGGGAACTGTCCTGTTTGCAAAAAGCCAATGAATTGCATTCCAGTACTAGGTAAAATATTTAATGAGTCTTACTTAAAAGGCGAAATCAAATCAAATTAATTTATTTATCATTTTAATAAAAAGGCGAAAGCAAGTTCAAAACGAATTTGCTTTTTTAATACAAAAAAATGAGGTGATATATGCAATATAGTGACAATCCACGTAAGGTATATGGGAAACTAAAAATAGTATATTGTGATGGTCATGTGAGTACGGACATTCAAATGAGCGAAAGTGGAAAAGGTGATATATCATATCCAGAGCAGGTATATGAGGGCCATGATACACCTACGATAAGAGCTTGTACAATGGACGGGAATTCTTCTATGGGAGAAGGGTTCCAGATGAATGGTCCTGGATTAGTCTGTGGCTGGTGGAGTGAAAACCACTGCAACGGAAATGGTGAGTTCATTGCTCCTGTATGGCTAAGGTTGACTTGTGTCGCACGTCCTGTTACTAAATGGACTATAAGAGGCGATGATAAACTAAATCAATACCCAGTTGATTATGATATAAGGACATATAAAGAAAGTGTATTATCTACCGTGAGAGAGGTAAGAGGCAACACCAATGTGCAAAACACAGTTTACTATGAGGGTGCATTGCTAGACATCACCGCGGTAGAAATACAAATATATACTTGGAGTACTCCTAATGTAAAAGCAAAGATTATTCAATTCTTCGATATAGTAGAAGAAGAGTATACAGGAGGCGACCTGAAAGAGATTGAAGTCTATGAGGAAATAGAGAGTAGCGCAAGTTCAATGTTTGGGATAAGCGGTAACACTTTGAAAGTAGTCTTATACAATAAGGATAGGAAGTTTGATAAAGGATATTTGAAAGAGTTACTTTTAGTCGGTAGGAAAGTAAGCGCATATTTAGGGATTAACAATAATACAAATCAAATAGTATATACCAATCTTGGAATATTCTATAGCGACGAGTGGAGCATGCAGCAGGATAACCAATGGCTGAAGCTTCAATGTGAAGACAGGTTAATGGGATTGCAGAGCATAGAGTATATAGGATATCCATGTACGATAAACATTTCATTATATGAAATTGCAGTAGATATATTTAATAAGGCAGGATTAGCAATAGAAGACTATTCAATTGATACGGCATTGCAATCAATTATTGTTTATAACGGTTTTATGCGAAAGACATCTGTCTGGAACGCATTGCAAGATATATGCTATGCCGGAAGATGTAATGCTTTTGTGAATAGAGAAAATAGAATAATTATAACAAGAAACAATGTGATAGCGGGCAGTCAAGATATTATGCCAGCAAGTATTTTTTCACATACCAAGAAAGCTTTAATTAAAGACTTTTCTAATAGTATAGAGGTTGCATATACAGAAGTTGATATAGGAATCACAATAGTAGTTGCCTATGAAAAAGTAATTGTAATGGATGCAGGTGTACAGGTAAGTATCCCTATTGAGTACGGTATAGATATTACTGATGCAAATGTATCCTATATCCCAAGCGCTGGTATTAACTTGATTTCTTTTGAGAGTGGTATAAACGCAGGCAAACTAGTTCTTGAAAATACTAATAGTTCAGCGATTACCACTACTATAAAAGTAGAGGGCTTAGAGATTAGGACATCAACACAAATAGTAGAAGTTGAGGATAGTGCTAGTATATCGGTATGGGGCAAGAAGAAATATAGTTATATAGGAAGTGAACTAATTCAAGACTATGATATGGCATATGATATTGGCACCTATTTATTAGACAGATTAAAGAGAGGAAGCGGAACACTTAAGATGAAATGGCGAGGTGATCCTACAATGCAATTGTTAGAAAGTTTCCATGCAACAGATAGAGACAATGATAAAGAACAATATCAATGTGTAAGTAACAATTATAAATATGATGGAGGTTTAATCCAAGAAACCAAAGGGAGGTTAATATAATGTCAAACTGGAGCAATCCGAAAAACGATTATACAATAGGCGATGAAGTAACCCCTGATATCTTTAATGAGTTAGCAGAGAACGAGAGATATCTTAAGGAAAAACAAGATACTAAGATTACTACTACTGATGTTAAAGAAGCTAATATTATAAGTAGCGAATATTCGACAAGGACAAATATATTAGCAACCGAGAAACTGAAGATTGGATTTGGTAAGATTAGAAAATGGCTAAGTGACTTAGGAACACTTGCTTTCAGAAATACAATAACTGAGAGTTACATTACTGGTACTATATCTGCAAGTAAGATAGCGGGCTTGAGTTCCGTCGCAACAAGTGGAAGTTATAATGATTTAAGTAATAAACCCACACTAGGAACATTAGCTTCTAGAAACAGTATAACCGAAAGTTTTATTAGCGGGTATATATCTTCCTCTAAGATATCTGGGTTAGCTAGTGTAGCAACAAGTGGAAGTTACAATAGCCTAATTAATAGGCCGACACTAGGAGCATTAGCCGCAAGGGATAATATAACTGAAAGCTATATAAGCGGAAGTATATCTGCAAGTAAAATAAGTGGTGCCGTTGCTTTGTCTAGTGCGTCAGAAATGCTTAAAGAACTAGATACAAGAAGTGTAAATTCTAGTCCACAAACATATATGAGTGGAGGTAGTGGACAAAAACTAGAGTTTAAGTATAACAGTGTAATAGGATTAGCTAGTGCGGGTACATATTCGCAAATATGGACAATAGTTCCGTGGGGAGATGGTTCTGGTGGATACCCTGTGCAAGTAGCATTTAATAGTTATGGAATGTTTAAGCGATATGGCACAAGCACTTCAGCTTGGAGCACCTGGTATAAGTTGCTAACAGCAGATGAGCTTGGGCAAGCTAACGGACTAGCTACGCTTAATAGTAGTTCAAAACTTAATCAATACGTAGATGCAAGTCATATAATTATTTCATCAAATAGTGGAACGGGTAGCACAACAAACTTACAGACAGCATTAACATATATAGCTAATGTATTCAAAGGTACCCAAACAGTTACTAAGATTAAAGCTAATACATTGGATGTTATATAAGGAGGGACTATGGCAAGCTATAGGATAAATAATATAGAGTTAAATAATTTAGTAGAAAGAGCTTATTCAAGTAGTGATAATAGAAATAAGGCACCGTTTAACACTAAAGATTTTTGGTTTAATGGTTCAAATAGGGCAACAAAATTTCCTAACGAACAATACATAGGCTATTATAGCGGGTATAGTTATAGCGAAGATGCATTAGGAGGGAACTTTAAGGATAATAATACAAGTTTAACAGCATCTGCAATAGGGTGCAGACCAGGCAAAACATATAGATATTCTGTGGCAAATGGAACTGTGTATATTAATCGATTTTCCGATGGCGAAGTATGGGTGTCTACAACAACCAATAGTAGAACCGGAACAAAGATATCTACTAC
>CAZKXV010000113.1:1669-5328 GCA_964556835.1 uncultured Clostridia bacterium | reverse complement strand
TTAGTCGATCTAGTGCATTTTCTTACAGGAATGTGCTTAAGAGCAGGGATGACCTCAGATGAACTTTTTGCTCGTTACATAGACAAAAATAAGGAAAATTTCGATAGACAATATGGTAAATCAACAAAAAAAGGTTACGAAGCATAAGTTATTATAATTGTTAGATTAGCTATTGAATATTTATACTTTTTATGGTATAGTATATATAATTATATATAGGAGACATTTTCTATTTGCAGAAGTATTACAGACAACCTTATTACAGAAAACCTAAATCAAAGACAGGACTTGCATTTACACTTTTAATTGTATGTATTATTGTCTTATTTTCGCTTTGGGGAACTTTAGGGAATTTTGGTACTGGAATAAATAATATAATCCTTGGTCTTTTTGGATTAAGTTCTTATGCTGTTATAAGCATTTGCATTATTCTATGCGTGAGAAAGATATCTAACAAAAAACTAGTTTTCAATAGAAATAAGGCAATGCGTTATATACCGCTAATACTAATTGGAATTCTTGCAATTCATACAATAACTACAAGAAGTTATGTAGCGGTTGATTTCAGTGATTATTTGAAACAATGCTATTCATACGGTTCTTCTAACGCAGGTGGCGCTGTGTTCGGAGTGATAACTTATATGATTTTTGGTTGGGCAGGTTATAGTTTCACGCTGGCTATATTTGTGATAGCATTCTTCTCAGTAGCATTTATTTCTTTGTATCCATTATTCTTGCAACAGTCCAATATTAAAGCAACTAAAGTTACTCTTAACTCACGCCAAAGGAAAGAGGGTGGTAATAGAGATAGTTACGATATGCCTTATGATAGAGAACCGAAAGCTCCAACAAATACCATAAGTATTCCATCAATAATTGGTAAGGACAACGAAAATGTAGTAAAAATTAATAATTCCAAATCAGTTAGTAGAGGTTCAAATAGATTAAAAATTACTTTTCCTTATAATGACTTAGGGCTGGATGAAGAAACTGAAAACAATGTGGATTATGAGCCAAATATTCGTGCAAGTAATGCTGAATCTATTAAGATTTATTTTGGGGACAATATACCTAATCCTAATAAAGATAAGAAAATAAAGCCTAATACAAGTATTATTGAAGATTATGAAAATGAAAAAAGTCTTATTATGCCTACTGTGAAAAATGAGTATAAAGAGGAAGCGGAGATTATTTTCGATAAAAGCAGTACTGTAAAGCCACCTTTAGTAGATAAAAAAAGAGAACAGTTTACAAGAGGATATATGCAAGATCAGATTAGAAAAAACAAAGCTTTAGAAAAACTAAGACAAAAAAGCTCAACTTCTTACACTCAGGATTTTGCGAAAGAAGAAGATAGGATTGTTAACTCCTTAGATGACAAAAACAAGAATAATTCTAGGGATATTTTGTTAGGCAAAAGAGATGAGAAGAATAGCGACCCAACTTTTGAGGGGATGCATTCTCCTAAAGCACCTATACGAAAGACTACTATAGAACAAGAATTTGATAAACGACTTGCAAAAAGCTTAGAAGAGAAAGAAAATTTATCATCATCAGCACAAAAAAGTAAGGACATATTATATGACAGAAAGAAAGAATATGTTGATATAAAGCCACAATCGCAATTTGAGAACGATTATGAAACGCTCGGTCTTGATGAGATAGACGATCTAGAAATTACTATGACTAACAAATATAACCAATCTAATAAACAGAGGCAGGGTAGAGATGAGAGTTCTTTTGCTGAAGAACTAATACGCAAAAGAGGCAAGTCAGATTCACCAAATTCAAAGAAAAGCAGTATAAATAATAATTCGGACTACTCATCTAATAATTCGGAAAACACAACTAGTAATCAAGATAATAAGCAAGAGTCAATAAGCCCTACAGCTATATATAAGCCTACAAGATATTATGCTCCGCCTATTGAATTGCTTAATGATTACCCTAGAAAACACGCAGAATCCGAATTAGACCATCTAGCAAGATGTAATAAGATTTCCTCAGTATTAGCTGAATACGATATTATTGCAGAAGTAGATAATTATATTTCAGGTGCAGCTGTAACAAGATATGAAGTTACAATGCCGTCTGGCGTTTCAGTTAGTAGAGTTACTAAAAATAGCAGTAATATCTCAATGCGATTAAAATCAAAAAATTTACGTATTCTAGCACCAATTCCGGGTAAGGATGCTGTAGGTTTCGAAATAGCAAATTCTCAAGCTTCTATAGTTTCACTTAAAGAAGCGATATTATCTAAGGAATTTAGTAAGGCTGACGGTTTGACTATGCTTTTAGGAGAGAATGTAGAAGGTCAAATGTTTGTAGATGATATTGCAGAATTGCCCCATGCTCTTATTGCTGGCTCTACAGGTTCAGGCAAGAGCGTATTTATCAACACTTTGTTATGCGGTCTATTGTACAAATACTCGCCCGACCAACTTAAATTATTGCTAGTTGACCCTAAGGGTGTAGAGCTAAATGTATTTTCTAATTTGCCACATATGTTAGTCCCAAATACAATTATTACCCCCGAAGATGCTAAGAATGCATTAATATGGCTAACAGAAGAAATGGAACGCAGATTTTCTATTCTTCGTGAGCATTTGGGAGCAAAGAAGATAGATGATTATAATCAAATCGCAAAAAGAAAAGGGCTTCCAGTACTTCCATATATTGTTGTTGTGATAGATGAAGTTGCAGACATACTTATGAGTAACAAAAAGACAAGAGAGCCTATCGAAACAAGTTTCAAGATGCTCGCACAGAAATCAAGAGCAATAGGCATTCATTTAATTCTTGCCACACAACGCCCATCGGTAGGTATTATGGCAGGCGACTTGAAGAATAACATAGTATCTAGAGTAGCTTTCAGTGTGCCTACTGCAACAGATTCAATGACCATCATTGGCAGTGGTGGGGCAGAAGACCTTAGAGGTAATGGTGATATGTTATATACTGGACCTCGTACCCCAACTACAGTAAGACTGCAAGCTCCATATATAAGTGGGGAAGAGACCGTTGCTGTAACTAAGTATATTCGTGAGCATAATGAATGTCATTATGATGAGAGTATCGAAAACGAAATATTTAAGGGGGAAGTTAGTAATAATGACCCTTATCAAAATAACAATTATGACTATAATCTAGATAATACAGAAGATGTCGAATTTATTAGAGTTTTGAAATTTGCCATAGATAAAGGTGATGTTTCTATATCTGCTTTGCAAAGAAAGTTTTCTATAGGCAATCCTAAGGCAGGAAGATTTGTAGAGAAGATGTATGAACTAGGTTATATTGAGGATTCTGTTGGTGGTAATAAGCCAAGATTAGTCTTGATTACAAGAGCAGAATTTGAAGAAATATATGGTAGTGGTAGTTAATAATGAGCATTAGGGTAGGGCTAGTATCATTAGGTTGTGATAAAAATAGGGTGGATACAGAAAAAATCATAAGTAAATTAAAATATGCTGGGTATGAAATAGTAATAGAACCACAAGATGCTGATTATATTATTATCAATACCTGTGCCTTTATTGAGAGTGCGACAACGGAGTCTATAGACACTATCATAGAAATGGCAACTTATAAGAAGTCGCATAATGTAAGAAAAATTATTGTTGTAGGGTGCTTAGCTACTAGGTATTATGATGAATTAG
>CAZKXV010000113.1:0-1659 GCA_964556835.1 uncultured Clostridia bacterium | reverse complement strand
CTAAGTGAAGCCGATATGATAATTCCACTTAAAGACTATGATAACATAATTGAATTAATATCTGATAATTCAGAAGCTCCCGCCACTTATAACGGAATAACTAGAGAATTATCTACACCTTATCACTATGGCTATCTGAAAATAGCGGATGGATGTAATAATAAGTGTGCTTACTGTGCTATTCCATCAATAAGGGGAAAATACATTTCTGAGCCTAAAGAAAACGTAATTAATGAAGCAAAGGAAATAATTGGTAATTATGGTATTGATGAATTAATACTCGTTGCACAAGATGTTACAAGGTACGGTCATGATATTTATGGTGAATATGCACTTTTAAACCTTCTAGATGACCTTGAAAAGCTAGATTTGCGATGGATTAGGCTTATGTACTGTTATCCTGAATTAATAACTGATGACCTAATTAGGCGGGTATCTAGTAGTAAGAAGATAGCAAGTTATTTAGATATACCTATGCAGCACATTAATGATAATATACTAAAAACTATGAATAGGCGAAATAACAAAGAATATGCTTACAATTTAATTGACAGGATTAAAAATATAGATGATAATATAAGCATACGTTCAACATTCATTTGTGGATTACCTAATGAAGGTGAAGCGGAACATAAGGAACTAATAAAGTTCTTGGAATATGCGAAATTCGACAATTGTGGATTTTTTGCGTTTTCAAGGGAAAAGGGAACACAAGCGTATAATATGCCTAATCAGGTAAAAAATGAAATTACGCTTAAGAGAGTAGAAGAACTATATAGCATTCAGTCCGAAATTGTGCAGAAAAAGCATAGCTCTATGATAGGCGATAATATTGAACTGGTATATGAAGGGATAGATTATGAGAAGCAATCCCTGTATGGCAGAACATATAGAAGCGCACCTGATATAGACACTATAGTTCTATTTACTCCAAAAGAATCCCCCGAGATTGCAGACTTTGTCAAAGCTAGAATAACGGGCATTGATAACTTAGACTTAGTTGCAGAACTAATATAGGCGAAAGATTATGAATTTACCAACTAAAATAACTATAGTTAGAATTTTACTAATACCTTTTATGGTAGTAGCTTTCTATCTTACAATGCTACCATATAATTTGAATTATATAATATCAACTGCTTTGTTTGTACTTGCATCTTGCACTGATTTCCTTGATGGGCATTTGGCTCGTTCAAGGGGAGAGGTTACTGATTTAGGTAAGTTTTTAGACCCTATTGCGGATAAAATATTAGTAGTTGCAGGGTTATTCTTAATAGTTGATATGCACTTAATGCCTTTTATTTGGGGTAGTGTTATGTGTTTGATAATTCTTTCAAGAGAATTTATCATAAGCGCATTAAGACAAATGGCAGCTACAAAAGGTTTGGTGCTAAGTGCAAATAATCTTGGGAAAATTAAAACTGTTATACTTAATGTAGCTATGCCTTTCTTGATGTTAGGACCGGTAATAGGATTTTTATATTATATTGGAATAGTCTTATTTATTATCGGGTTCTTAATAACATTGATTTCTGGCATATATTATCTAATTGATAACAAAAAGGTATTTGAAAATGAAAGAACTGACAATTAAGATATTTGGGTATTCTTATTCACAACTTAAAATGCTTGTATCAAAACATATATTTACAAAAGATA
>CAZKXV010000112.1:0-5340 GCA_964556835.1 uncultured Clostridia bacterium | reverse complement strand
TAACTTTCTCTATACCATTACTTAAGAAGAATCCATTATCAGCTATTCTAGTAACTGGCTTACCGGCATAGTAACTTGGAATAATTACATATGGATTAATTGCTACAAATAAATTCCTTGAAACTTCATATTCTGTAGCACCATTAATAGCACTAAAAGATAAGCCTGTAGGATACCAGTTAGCATACAATGCATGCTCAACAATAGTAGTAAGCACTACCTTAGAAGTAGAAAGAGTATCTCCAGCTTGAGGATTAAATATGTCATCTCCATTTACATCATTAATAATTTCATACCATCCATCAAAAGACATGCCCTCATAAACCATATCATCTTCTGTAGGCAATGAATTGTCACGATTTTCAATAGAATAATTAGTAACTAAAGTATAATCGTCTGCTAAAGTAGCACCTGCTAAATCAAATGTAACATCAGCAGTTATTACTTCCCATTGTGCATAGAATATCAAATTCTCATGACTGCCAGCCTCAATATCTTCAATATATTCAGCTCCATCTATAGTTTCAGTCCAACCATTAAAATCGTATCCATAAGCATTTATTTCAGGAAGAATATAATCTTCTGACATTAGTACGTTATAGCTATAATCAGCAGGTACTGTACCATGGTCAGTAATAAATTGAACAGAATATTCACTAGGTGCAAAGTCAAGGTAAAGTGCATAATTAGCAAATATATTAAGGTCTACATATTCATCGCTTAGAACATCGCCATCATCATAAACATCATTATTATTATTATCTACTACAATTACAAGCCAACCTAAGAAATCATAATAATCAGGAATATTTTTTATGTAACTGGCAGTAGGAAGAACATCCACATTGTTGATACCATAAGAGGTAAATATTTTATAATCATCATCATCAACAAAATCAAAACCTCTTATATCATAACTAAGAGTATATGTTAACATTTCCCATTTAGCAAACAATGACATATCTTCGTTAGTTCCGTTCTCAATAATAGTATATATAGAACCAGTTAGTTCCTCATTATCGTACCAACCTAGGAACTGATAACCATTCTTAGAAGGAATAGGCAAGTAGAAATCAGGGGTATCATTATTATATAATACATCATCTACCTCTTGGTCTCCACCTTGTGTAGAGAAAGTAATAGTGTACTCTATTATAGTCCAATCTGCATATAGTGCATTAGTTTCATTATAGTCATATAAATCAACATAAGAAGCACTAAGCAAATCGCCATCAGCAGAATCATAAACATCATTACCATTATTATCTAATACAATTATTAACCAACCATTGAATATATGCTCATTATAAGTCATATCACTTGAAGTCGGCAAATCAATGCTATCAATGCTATTAACATTATAGTTAACAGGAGCAATATACTCGCCAGCCCAATCAGCACCAGCTAAGTCATAGGTAATAGAACATTCATTTATTTCCCATATTGCAAATAATCTTATTGGATTAAAAGACGACTCATATTCAAAGCTATAAGGGGTAGAAGAAAGTTCATCACCATCAAATGGCTCATAATACTCATCTTGGTCAGAATCAAATTCTAATTCAAACCAACCAAGGAAAGTATATCCTTCTCTTGTAGGATTTGCAGGTGTAGAATAAGTAGGGGTAAGACTCATAACATCTACTATACTAGGTTCATAATACTCGCCATCCATACTGAAGAATTCTGCCCAATTATATAGGTATTCAACATCAGCAGTATCATCATAAGTTGAAGACCATCCGCTTGGAACTGCAACAGCAGGCCAAATTGTATAAATTGTAAGATTAGTACATAGGAAGAATGGATTACTACCAATTACGGCTACAGATGAAGATAAATAAATACTCTCCAAACTTAAACAACCTGTAAAGGCATTATTACCAATTTGAGTAATAGTAGAAGGTAGAGAAATGCTTTCTAAAAGAGCTAATCCTGCGAAACCATTATCCGCAATAGATGTAACAATAGCATCAGCATATCTCATAGGTATTCTAATGGAACTTGGATAATCGCCTAAATTACCACTAACCTCACAAGTTGAAGGAGTTATATAATCGAACACTAGTCCTTCAGGATACCAGTTTGCATATAGGCTAACTTCTTCAGTATGATTAGATAAATCAAGAACAAGATTAGATAAGATATCACCATCAACTGCTTGATAGATATTATCTTCGTTTTCGTCAATTGAAATCAAATACCAGCTATCAAATATCATACCCTCAAATACCATATCTTCTGCAATAGGAAGAACTGAATTGCCTTCAAATACATTATAAGTATCAACTAAGGTATAACCTTCAACTAGACTTGCCCCATCAAAATCATAATTAATATGATAAGCAGTATAATCAAATACTAAGCAAATTACGATATCACCTAAAGATTGACTAAAGTCCGCAATTGGTTCTTCACTCAATAAATCATTTTCAGTGTCATACAAGCTATTCTTATTTTCATCAAGAACAAGTTCAAAGAAACCTATGAAATCATAACCATCAGGAACGATTACATCTACTAATGTAGGCATAACAATTGTAGTTCTATTTTCTATAGTATATTCAGTAGGAAGAGTAGTCTCTGCTTCAAAATCACTTATAGTAGTGTCATATGAAATAGTATATGTAATGATATCCCAATCAGCATAAACTTCGAAATCTACTGTGATATTTGTTGTAGCCCAGTCAAAAGCACCATCACCCTCACAATTATACCAGCCTTCAAGCGAATAACCTTCTTTTGTAAGACCTTTAGGTTCTTCACACAAGGAATTATCTATTATATTATATATAGCGTAAGTTTCTACCTTAGAGCTATCAGTATATACTGTTACAGAATGAGAAGTAAACCAAACAGCAGTAACAGTTATATTCTCTAATACTGTATAAGAAGTAGTGAACTCTGTCTCCATACTATCTTCCCACTTATCAAATATAAAGTCAGCTTTTGTTGGGTCTTCTGGCAGTTCAGAAACAGAAGTATTTATATCAATAGTTACAGGGTCTATTTCATTACCTCCATCACTATTATAAGTTATAGTTACTTGCTCAATCCATTGAGCGAACAAAGTAGTATCTTCTGTTGGAACATAAGTTGAATCAACAGGTGTAAGTGTATCTCCATCGTCAAATTCACCATTTTCATTCTCATCATAAGAAAGGTATGCCCAACTAACAAATCTTGAATCGAGAAGAGTAGAAACTGGCAATTCTCCAATTTCTGAATCAGGTATAAGCATAAAGTCATCGACATCGCTTCCTGAATTCTCATTGAATGTAATATTATACATAGTAACCCAAACTGCTGTTAATTCAGTATCTGCTACAAATACATAATCAGTAGTATAATCTGATAAGTCAGGTAGAGTCCAACCAATAAGAGCTTGTGTAGTATCTGCATTAGTAGTTGTAGGCATATCATCTAAAGTATCGCCTTCATTCAATATAATCTCTGTCAAAGCCTCGCCTGTACCACAATCGAAAGAAACAGTAACTTCAAGTACCCAACTAGCAGTAAAAGTCTTGCTTCCAACTGAACCAGTAGGGATTGTTCCATCATTTGACCAGCCGTCAAAGACATAGCCTTCACGCACAAGGTCAACAAGAACTATGGTTTCAGAGTCAATAGTATAAGTTCTAGGATTGGTTTCGTTGTCAGTTCCATCATTTAAATTATATCTTATACTGTATTCTATTGCTTCCCAACTTGAAGTGAAAGTTATCTCTCCTGTTGTTCCTACTGTAATAGAATTGCTTGCAGACCAACCTAAGAAATTATAACCAACTTTATTAAGATTAGGAATAATAATTGCATCTTCAATTGTATAAGTATCAGGAGCATTATAGCCAATAGGGAAAACGCCTCCACCTAGAACATAAGAAATATCATAGTTTATAATAGCCCATTCAGCTGTGAAAGTTTTTTCTCCAGTTGAGCCTTGAGCAATTGTATTACCTTCAGTCCAAGTTACAAAATCGTAACCTTCAAGCGAAGGATCTAAGAGTTCAGGACTCTCTTCAATAGAGTAATCGGAAGGATTAGAAGGATTATTTAGACCAGCACCTAGAATATAAGTTATGTCATAATAATCAATGAGCCATTCAGCTGTGAATGTTTTGTCGCCAGTAGAACCAATAGTAATACCAGCACCTTCTGTCCAACAGTCGAATGTATAACCAACTTTTTCAGGTGCAGTTAGATTGATTGTAGCTGTTTCTATATTATAGCTTACCGGATTGAGATCACTATTAGTGCCATCATTCAGATTATAAGAAATGCTATAATCAACTGTATCCCACTGAGCTGTACGAGTTTTCGTACCCATTGACCCTGTAGTAATAGTTGCGCCCTCAGTCCAAGCTACAAAAGAATATCCTTGTCTAGTTGGATTTTCTAGCTCAATATCAGATGAATAATATGTATATGTTGCAGGATTAAGAGAATTATTTGTGCCACCACTTAATAGGTAAACTATATCAAAAATATCATCATCCCACAAAGCTGTGAAAGTCTTATTGCCGATTGAACCAGTTGGAATTTGTGTTCCCTCTTGCCAACCTATGAAAAGGCTACCTGCCTTAGTTGGCCTACTAAGATTAATAGTAGGAGAAATAGTAGAATAAGCAGAAGGGTTAAGAGAATTGTTTTCTCCGCCATTAAGAACATAAGATATAGTATAACTTGCCTCAGTCCAAGTAGCTGTAAAAGTCTTATCGCCTATAGAATCTATTGCTATCGTATCCCCCTCGGTCCAGCTAACGAAAATATATCCATCTTTAATAGGATCGCTAAGGGTTACAGTATCTTCAACGGTATATGTAGCAGGATTGAGAGAATTATTAGTTCCACCATCAAGATTATATGTAATAAGATAATCAATTGCTTCCCAACTCGCATATAAAGTTAAATTATTATCTAGTATAGTATCAGGATTAAGTAGATAATCTAAATCAGCATCAGTATACCAATTCACAAAACTATAACCTCTCTTTGTAGGCTCAGTCGGAATAGTAATCTCTGAACCATTCACAATATTAAGACTAGGAACCTCACTGCCACCGGCAGCATCAAAAGTTACAGTAAACTCTTTGTTTTTGTTACAAGCACTAAAACCACAAACAGTGAGTACTAAAACAACAAATATAGTAATAATAAGAATATTCTTTTTCAATTATCTATACCTCCAACTAATAATAGTTAAATAAATTATATCATATGTATATGCCTAAACACAAGAGCAAAATCAAAAAAAAATAATTATAAATATAATAGTATCTTTACAGGATGTTTATATTATGGATATTCAAATATAAAAGCACAGCTTTATATGCTGTGCTT
>CAZKXV010000111.1:0-5340 GCA_964556835.1 uncultured Clostridia bacterium | reverse complement strand
ACAAAGAACAATATTACAAGGCCAATTATACTTATTAAAACTATAAGGAAGGTATATCTTGCAATACCTCTTTCAGACACTAATCCATAATATCCACCTTCTTCAACATCAAATATAATAACTGAGTACTCCTCCTCTCTACCATTGTTATTTTCTCTAATTCTTTTTTCTACATTTATCTCTACAAATACTATAGATTCATCTGCATTAACTTTTATTAGATTAAGAGTTGTTTCTTTAGCTATATTGTCAGAAATTTCTAATATAATTGTTTCAGAATCATTTGTAGGGATTGGGGCATATTCATTAGAAACCTTATATAAAGTAATTAGTTTTAGCTCATTTAATTCACTTTGTGTGCTATTAAGTAATTGACTGTTTATACTGTTATAAATAGTATTATTATTTTCATCCTCTAAATCAATTTCATTATTTGCAACTGATACAATATAAACGCCAAATTCTAAAGTCTCTATAGTAATGGGCTTAATAAGCGAATTAATCAAAAAAGATACTCCCGCAACATAACCTGCTATTATCGCAAATACTAATATAGGTAATCCTATTTTTTTCAATTTAGACATATCTCAATACTCCTCTCTATACTATTTCTGTCAATTCTTTTCTCGCTCTTAATTCAGCAAGAATCATAGAATGCTTCTTTCTATCAAGATTATAAAAAATCAATGGAATGATTGATAATAGGGTCACTGTTATTACTACTATTTGAGGTATATAGAAAAGTCCCTTCATTGTTGATTCAGATTGCGTTAAGGAATTTGGTACGAAATTTATAGCGGCAATAAGAATACCTGTAAACATTGCTCCCACTGAACCTATAATTTTCATAGAACAACCCTCTATTGCATATACTAATCCATCATTTCTTACTTTTGTTTTCCATTCTCCATAATCAACAGTATCTGCAATCATACTCCAGTATAAGACACCCTTAATACTTGTAAAAAAATTGATAAATATAAGAACAAATAGAACTACCCAAACTGCTGGCTTATAACCCGCTAGCATGAATAATGAATTGAAAATCACTATTCCCAAAGAGCTTGCAATAATTAAATCACGTTTGTTAAATTTCTTTACCAAATATGGAGTAATTAGAGCTCCTATAATAAATGTGGGAGCCGTAAGAATATAGAATATTGTTTGAAAAGCTGGATTACCCATGTTATAAGTGAAGAAATATAATTGAATTGTAGATATATTTATAAAATTTGCTAGGGTTGAACTTATAATCATAAGGATAAGAAGTCTATTTTTCGAAAAACCTTTCAACATAGGAATCAATTTCTGCTTTTTTGTTGATGGTGTAATTACTCTTTCTTTCACATATCGATACATTAAGAAGTTATATATCATAAAACATAGTGAAACTATGCAAGCTGCACATAAATAAATATATGTTTTTGCCACGATATCATCATTCCTAAAAAAACCTAGCACAACTGGTATTCCACCGTATACTACAGCACTTCCTACCATCGAAAATAACCTGGCTACAGAGATAATCTTTGTCCTCTCATCAGGATTTGCAGAGATAGAATTATAAAGGGTCATAAAGGCTGTGCCATTGAGCGTATGAAAAGCTTCGAAAAAACCATAGGTTAATATAGCATAAACGCATTTTATTATATAATCTATATTCTTATCTTGTGAAAAAGTTGGAGCGTAAAACATAAAGATTAATAGAATAGATGTTATTAAAACAGTTTTTTTGAATATAGGCCGTGCTTTTTCTGTGGTATATTTTCTTTGGTCAAAATACGCGCCAAGTAGAGGGTCATTAACACCATCCCAAATACGTGTTATTATTGGAATAAATATTAATGCAGCAGTGCCGGCAAATCCCATAATATCTATATAGAACAACATTAAAAAGCCCCCGCAAATTGCATAAGACATATCTCTAAATAATGATGCACAATAAAAAGCTATGCGTTCTTTTCGATTAACACTATTAGCTTTTGTATCAGACTTATTCATATCTTGACTAATATGAGATGTTTTTACTACTTCATCCATAATAATACACTCCTTTATGATTTTTTTAATTCCATTTTGTATTCATAGCTTTTGCCATCATATTTACAAACAGAATATTCTACTAGAACTCCTTTCATATATGCTTTTCGTTTCATCACAATAATCGCTTCGCTTTTATTTAAGCCTAACATTTCTTGAGTTTTTTTGTCTGCCATTTCTGCCTTAATTGATTGTTCTATATAATCTATTAATATATCCTTTTTCTCTAACAAAGCGTATAATGATTCATAGTATATAGAGCTATTTAATTCTAAATCAATTGTAGGACTAAAATACGTAATAAAATAACCAACATTAGTATCGTTTATACACCTTATTCTTTCCAATGTTACAAAGCTATTAGATATTTTAGTATTAAATAATTCTGCAATATAGCCTGAGGCTTTTTGTTTATAAATATTTGCATAACTTGTACTGGGCACAAGACCTAATGCTTCCATTTCCTCAGAAAATCCTTTTATTTTAAGCAATGGTTCTTTAATTCTTTTATTTAAAACAATTGTACCCTTTCCCTTAATTCGTTTAATTAAGCCTAAATCACTCAGCTTACTTAATGCGGCCCTAATTGTTATCCTACTAACATGATAAATATCTGCAAGCTCGAATTCTGTAGGCATAATATTACCTACTTGATATTTATTACTAAAAATATCATTTTTTATTTTTTCGCAAATGCTCTGCCATAAAGGAATATTATTCTTACTCATAAATTTATTTTACTATATGTTATAACATATTACAATGATTTAATTGAATATATTGTAATAAATATATTTTTTATAACATACTAATCTTCATGTAATATGTTTTATATTAGCTTTAAAATTATTACTCTAATTAGGAATCAATAAAAAAATTGATAAAAACTAGTTCCTGCAAACTAAAGGGATAGCATAAGGCTATCCCTTTAATTATATTTAGCATTTTCTATGCTTTATTTATAGAATATCTTCTAAAACGTTCTTGATAGATTGTATAAAACCATATATAGCTGCTTACTATCGAAGTAGTCACTATCATAGAACTCGTTGTTCAGGTTAAGTATTACAAACTAGGAGTGCTCACTATCATCTTTTTTAATAAATATTGAACTTCTGACAAACTTCAATTCTAAATCAATATTATATCTCGCAGTTTATTAAATGCTTTCAAATACTGTTTCTATATGTTTATCATCAAGTTTTTTCTTGGAGATTAATGATACTGCAATAGTAACAATAGCTGCAAGAGGAAGAGCGATAAAGATAGGGTCATATGAGCTCAAGATATTTCCTGCCGCTAAGGAATCAACTCCAAAGATTAATTTACATAACATAAGCTTAGATGATTCAGCACTATGTACAAATAACATCCAGAAAATACTAGTAATTGAACCTGTCATCATTCCTGCAATGGCAGCAGCTTTTGGCATCTTCTTGAAGAACAATGCCCCTATGTACATAGGCAAGAACGATGCGGCACAAAGTCCGAAGAAAAGTGCTGTTCCTGCAGCTATGATTAATGATACATTTAATTTAGGTAGATAATAAGCAAGAAGTGTAGTTAATACTATTGCAATTAATACACCTAGTTTAGGCAACCAATTACTTCTATTAGATTTCTTTACGGATAATATATCTTTAGACAGAGATGTTCCCATAGCGTGAGCTTGCGAGCTTAATGTTGACATTGCCGCTGAGAGCATACAGATAAGGAAAATTATACCGAACCAAGATGGCATAAATTGCTTTATAAATGTAGGAATAACATTATCGCCACCGCCTGCTGCTACTGTTGCAATTTGTCCGGAATCATTAAAGAAGAAAACATTACTTAATGCGCCGACAACAAAAGCTACACCAGTCATTAGAAGGATAAAGAAACCACCGATAGGAACGGCACGATTAAGGTCTTTCTTGCTTTCTACCATCATAAATCTTACAGCTAATTGAGGTTGAGCTAGCACTCCTATTCCTACGCCCATAACTATTGAGGATACCAATGTAAACCATAGAGGCGAGCCAAACTCGGGCATTGATGTCCAACCTAGGAAACCGCCTGCGGTCATTCCCGCAGTTTGTGTTTGGACAGCTGGGATATTCATAAGTCCGTCTAAACTCTCATGTGCGGAAGTTACACCGCCTAACTGGCTATATGTAAAAATTAATAATATCAACATACATACAATCATTATAGTTCCCTGAAAAGCATCAGTATATAATACACCTTTAATTCCACCCATAGATACATATAAAGCGACTATTATTGCAAAGAATAACAATGCTAGAGTATAATCTATATCAAAGAAAGTCTTAAGAAAAGTAGCTGCTCCCATCATAACGGCAGCTGCATATAATGGCATAAATATAAATATTAGAATACCTGCATATTTCTTGATGAAAGGCGAATTAAATCGTTTTGATAATAATTCTGGAAAAGTTTGTGTGTTAAGATTTCTAGCCATTTGATGCGTACGTTTACCAAAGAATAGAAATGCGACAAAAATACCAACAAATATATTTAGAAAAGTAAGCCATAAAAGACCTAACCCAAATGTTGCTGCTGCACCGCCAAATCCAATAATTGCCGCAGTGCTGATAAATGTTGCGCCATATGATAGCGCCATTATGTAAGGATGTGTTTTTCTTCCTCCAACATAATAATCTGATGGTGTTTTTGTCTTACTATAACCTAGATACCCTAAATACGATACTATAACTAGATATACGCATACGGCAATAATAGTTTCAATGCTTACCGTCATAATTATTACTCCTTTAATCCTTTATTTGAATTAAGTTCTTCCTCTTCTTGTTCAAGCTTAGCAATCTTTTTCTTCTCTTCTTCTGTATTGTCGCCCTTATTCCAATTTATAACACCATATACTATACAAGCAATAGTACTCAAAATACACAATAGATAGACAGACCAAATACCAAAACTTTGTATACCAAACATAATATTCTCCTTAAAATCCATTTAGTTATTATCATTTTTTTTATATAATTTTGTCCATTATAACATTTTCAAGAATTTTTTTCTATCAAAATGTAGTGTTTTATTATCATTTTCTTTGGATATTGTCATTTTTAATTCAATAATACTTCATAATCTATTAAATATTTACTTAAATCTGCAAACAAATGAATTATCCATTTGTTTTATTTACATTGTAGAGGTAAGGAGTTTAGAAGAAATGATAGATAATTTCAAAAAAATGAATAAAAAGTAAAAAAGTGCCTCACTGATGTGAACCCTATTTCACGGACAGGTAAATAAAAAAGCCTGTATGATAGATGA
>CAZKXV010000110.1:0-5346 GCA_964556835.1 uncultured Clostridia bacterium | reverse complement strand
ATTGCGTTAGTACTCTTTTTATCATTTTTAATTAATATATTAATTTGCTCTTAAATAGCAAAATAGCACTTGAAAATTAGTTAAAAAGGTAGTATAATAAAATCAAAGGTTAGGGAGACTTTTTTATATATACAACAATTCAATAGTATCTCGAAAACTAATAATGAAGGGAAACCTCTGTAAAAATAACTAAGGATGTTTTCCAAACTGTATACCATTATAAAAGCTTCCACTTGTTAAAAAAACAAAAAACATTATTTTAGTCGCTAACAAAACAAGACATATTTCGACAAATATAGACTAATATTATATTTAAAAATTTACATTTTATATGATATAATATAATAAAAATTATGGAGGAGAAAATATGAAAAAAAGAAGTTTAATTAAAATGATCATGTTATCAATGATAGTCATGATATTGGCAACTCCTATGTTAGCAAATGCAGAAACACTGGAAGAAATGAAGAGTAATGGTATAACTGGAACAGGTTCAGTAGTTTCAAGATTCAATTCAACTGTTGATAGAAATCTTGTGTTTTTGGGAAAGGATACAGCTAGTTATGATGGCTCCTCATCTACTACGGCATTAGTATTGACAAATCATACAATGAATTATTCAAAACACATTGATATTATTGAAGTAATTGGAATTGGTTCAGCAACAATAGGTGGTACTGGAGGTGCAAGCGTTTCAATTGGTGATAATAGAAAAGAATTTACTTACGATGGTGGAGATCCTGAATTATATCTAAGTATATTTTACAGGTCCAAGACAGAGGTTTATTACCAATACTCAGCAAGGATATCTGTCTTATGGAATGTCTATCAAGGAGCAAGAGGAGAAATGAAATATGATAATGATACATATCTTATTTCTTTAGCAGAAGACGAACATGATGTTGATGGATATGATATCCTAGATTAATTATTATTTCACTCCTATAGTATACTATAGGGGTGGGGTTGAGGTTAAGTAATGAAAAAAATTAAATATATAGCTATTGTTGTACTAGTAGTGTTATTAGGTACTATAGGATATTTTGTCATTGATAACAAAATTAAAGAAAGGGACTTTATTCTTAGTGTTCATAAAGAAGTTATCGCTCAACATTTCTGTGGTTTAGAAAACACTATTAAAGCATGTGAGGCTAGTGGAATAACTATAGATGAGAGTCTAAAAGAAAATATAAGAAAAGATTTGAAGAAATTTGCGAAAAAAGTAAACTATTATAATATGCAGTTTTATAATATTGTAAGAATTATTTCTGCACTTGATTATTTTGAAGTAGATGTGGATTATGAAATGTATCAAGACTTAATAGATAGAAGATATGATCCTACAACAAAAGCATATAGAAATTATGACAAGGTTGATAATGGAGACAATCCTGGAGATCCCTCTAATAATGGGCAACTATTGCTTGGACTATATGACTCAGATAACATTGATATATCTATGGCTGATGATGTCATAATTGAAGCCTTGAATACTAGTAATTATGAGGATTCAATAGGGTTTTATGCAGATTTGTGGGCAATAAATATGATTGATGCATTAGATGAATTGGATTATGAGACTATAGAAACTTATTACTTAGATAACAAGCGTGAATTATTTCTTAATCCTATTCCAGATAAAGTATTAGTCATAACTGATTATCGATTTTTATGGTTTTCTCAACAGATTTTTGAAGGAACTGATACATATTATAATGATATGGCAGAGCATTTTGCTACTTTTGATAATTTTGAGAGTTATTTTACTGGATATGAATCTTTTATGTGGTTAGGTATAGTCCAATTCCAATATGAGTATGATTTTTTGGACAATAATGAGAAATTTGCGAATAACATAAATACATGGTTAATAGAGAATTATTCTATTGTAACTAATGAGATATTTGTTTTCTAATATGGCGAAAATATGAGTATATTTAGTGCGAAAAAAATAAGTAAACAATATGGTGATAAAATACTTTTTGAAAATCTTTTTTTAGAAATAGATGAGCCTAAAATGATTTTTATTATAGGAGAATCGGGGGCAGGAAAAAGCACTCTATTGAATATATTCGGATTATTAGATTATCCTGATAATGGATTTATATCTATAGATAATAAAATTATTATAAAAGGCGAAAAAGAAGATTATTATAGAACAAATGATGTTGCGTTTATTTTTCAAGAATTTAATCTAATACCAACATTAACTGTTTTTGAAAATGTTCAATTGGCATTAATTATTCAACAAAGAGATAATAACAGAGAAAAGGTATTATCTTTATTAGAAAGTTTAGGTATTCAAGATTTGGCAGATAGGAGAATAGAGTTTCTTTCTGGTGGAGAAAAACAAAGGGTTACAATAGCTAGAGCTTTAGTCAAAAATGCCTCAATTATACTAGCTGATGAGCCTACTGGGAATTTAGATAAAGAAAATAGCTATACTTGTATGAAGCTATTGAAAAAATCAAGTAACAATAGAATTGTTATAATTGTTACACATGATGAAAATTTGGCTTATGAATTTGGAGATGAAATATATTCATTGAAAAACAAAAAGTTAGAGAAAATTCATTTCAAAGCAAAGGAAAAACAACAATTTACAATTTCAGAGACAATAAAGAATACAAATAAACCAAGACTTTTATTGAAATGTCAAATCAATATGATTAGAAATTATATTCTAATGAAAAGAAAAAGGCTAATAACAAGTATATCTCTTTTGACCTTGTCTTTACTGATTATTTGTATCTGTGGCTCTTTGCTTTTTGCAGGACAGAGCCTTAATGATGATGTTATGGTGAAAACGCTCAATTTGGATTGTATAAAGATTAGCAATATGCCAAGTAGTCCCAATATAGGAGAAAGAAACACGCCATTAGAATTGTCTTATCCCGAAGCTATTGATTATATAAACTCCTTAGAAACATCGAATTTAGTTAAATATAATAAAGTGTCATTATATTATGAAACAGATAATGGGCTTACTAGTTTGATTAAAGATATAATAAACATTAATGAGTTTTGGCAAAAAAGATTATTTGAAATAGAGGGAGAATTCTTAACTAACGATACTGACATAATTCTTTCTTCAAAAGTTGCTGAAGAGTACTTTGGCAATACTAATTGCATAGGGGAAACTATAACATTAAGATATGGTAATAGTTCAAATTTAACTTATGATTTCATAATTGTGGGTATTAATTATAATGAAGGTGTTTCATCTGAACCAAAATCTTATATTTCAAGTGGAATTGCAAATATATTGTATATAGAAACCGTACAACAAGATACTGCTATATATGAGTTCTATAAGAATAATGAAGTTACAGGAATGGGAGCAGGACTAGCGGATGGAATTAACATTATATATGGGGCAATGCCTAGTGAAAACAATCATGTAGTAGTTGATAATTATGTAGCTTGTGAACTATTAAATGATTTATTCCCAGAAGAGAACATCACACCTATACAAATTGCAAATACTACAGTTGCAACAGATAAAGTAGATGCTTTATTTTCTATTACATATGAAAGTAATATTATGGGATTAAACTTTAGAATTAGTGGTATTACAGATAATGAGTCTACTAATATCTATCTATTAGCACCAATCCAGTCATCATATTTTACTCAGTATTATTATGATATAATGAATAATTATTATTATACTTATTGTGATATATATCTAGCTGATTATAGTGAAACAAATAGAGAAAGGGTATTAAATAAATTGGAAACATATAATATTAATATCGATGACATAATGAATAATTATCAACAATCTTTAGTAGCTAGAATTAGTTATATTGTTGTTATTATGTTAATTATATTTATATTGTTATTTATCTTTACTATCTCATCCATATATTCATTTTCTAGAATAAATGCGATTGATAAATCTTTTGATTTTGGGATACTAAGGTCGCTAGGAGCACGCAAAAGAGATATTGTATATAATTTACTTATAGAAAATGCAATAATATCAATTATAGCAAGTATAATATCGTCTGCTATATATATCATAGTTGTGTCATCATTACCTATAATAATTGATAATATGCTTGTAGATTTTATAAATATAATTTGGTTTATTATGCCTTTGACTTTAGTCTTTGCTTTTGCTGTTTCTTGCTTAGGTGGCATATTTACGGCAATAAAAACTGCTAAGATGACACCTGCTACCGCAATAAGAAAAACTAATTAGAGACAGCGGACTAGATACAGGCGACAGTAAGACAGGTTACGTATATAGAAAACAGTAGACCAAGATAGTTTATAGTGTGTCAAAGAAATTCTAAATATTGTTTATTACATAATCTTATAATTTTTTATTGTTTCTTCATAAATTGTAGTGGTGTCATGCCGAATTCTTTCTTAAACCTATTTATATAATGACTTTCTGAGCAGAATGAAAAATAATAGCCGATTGTGCTATAGTCATAGTCTTTTATTAGGAGAGCCTTTGATGCTTCTAGTTTTTGTTTCATTATGTAAGAGCTTAAGTTAAGTCCTGTACTTTTCTTGAAAAGAGAGGAGAGATAATCGGGTGATAGATTATGATATTCCTTCTTGCTTTTTCACAGTAATTTGCCTTCGGATATCTCAATTATCCTATTGCAATAAGATGTAAGGTCTCTATCATGCGTTATTAGTACTATTGTATGCCCTAATTTATTTAGCTCTTTGAATTTCTCCATGATTTTAACTGTTGTTTTTTCGTCTAATGAGCCTGTTGGTTCATCAGCAAGAATAATACTTGGTTCAATTATAAGAGCACGAGCAATTGCAACTCTTTGCTTCTCTCCGCCGGACAATTTTTTTACTGGTTTTTTTAGATTCAAATGATCTAGTTCCAATAGCTTTATTAGTTTATCCAACTTTACTAACTTTTCTTTTTTCGATAGTTCAGTCAACTCTAATGGCATAAGTATATTATCTCTGATGGTATAGTTCTTTATCAAGGCGAATTCTTGGGCTATCATACCAATTTCATTTTTCCTGATATCCGCAATTTGGTGTTCTTTTAGGTCATTAATGTTTTTGCCATTATAGATAATCTCACCCTCACTAGGCCTTATTAAAAGGCTAAGTATCTTGAGCAATGTTGATTTGCCAGCACCAGTTTTGCCTAAGACAGCGACAAAATCATTCTTTTCTATTGTTAAAGATACATTTTCCAATGCTTTTGTGTTACCGTATTTTTTATTTTTATATGTTTTAGATATATTCTTTAAAATTAGCATTTTAATTCTCCTTTTTAATCTTATTTCTATATAAAATAAGTAAATATATATTTCCTAAATTATATATAATAAAAGGAAGTATTATGCTTATTAAAATAGT
>CAZKXV010000109.1:0-5374 GCA_964556835.1 uncultured Clostridia bacterium | reverse complement strand
CCGTATGATACTGAGTAGTTCATTACTAATCTTCTTGTTACTTGAGTAGAATAATTAATAATTATCCCATTAGAAACTCTGTTATTAGGTAATATAATTGTCTTATTATCAGGGTCACATAGTTCAGTTTTGAAAATTGAAATTTTCTTAACAGTACCCGATGTACCATCAATGCTGACATAATCATTTGCTTTAAAAGGCTTATTCACTATTATCAGTATCCCACTAGCTAGATTGCTTATGCTGTCTTGCAAAGATAATGCTAGAGCTAATCCAACTGTGCCAAGTATAGTAATAAATGGGGTTGTAGGAATTCCTAAATATCCAATCACAACAACAGCAAGCATAAAAAATAGCAAGATAGAAATTAATGATGTTACAAATTTTGATATTACAAGGTCTATCTCTTTTTTTCGCAAAATAGTCATTATTGATTTTTTTATAATTTTAATTAGAATAAGTCCAACTACAATTATAAGTACTGTAGCTAATATTTTCCAACCATTATTGGATATTGCATTCCACATATTTGTAAAAATTGTTGGCATTTTTATTATCCCTCTTTTGTTTTTTTGCCTATAACAAGCTATTTCTATCTTATACTATTTATTTTTAGTTTGCAACTTCTTTATATTACTATTCTATTATATTCCATCATTATTACCATTGAAAAAATTATTTATATATGTTATAATTCTCTATGATTATGAGTAAGTTTCAGAAAATGATAAAAGAGAATAAAAGAATTGTAATAATTATTGCTTGCGGAATAGCTGTGCTTGCTATTAGTGGTGTAGTATTTTTGTTTCTTCCTGGATATGGTTTGTTGGTTAATTTTACAAAGCATACTATTAGCATTGAGCAAACTGAGGGATTTGAAATTGTATCTTTAGGCGGCGATTTCGAAGTAAAAGAAAATACCGATTTCGAATTCAATGTAAATGTTGATAGTAATTTTTTAAAAGATTTTATGGTGGTCAATGCTGGAGGGAAAGTCCTCACGCCCAATGCTAGTGGAGTATATACTATTTCTTCAGTGTATGTTGATACTACTATTACTGTAACGGGTTTAGTTTTTATTGAGTCTGCAACTGTATTTGGTTATTCAAATTATTTTGATGAATATAATGTGAATCTAGGTCTTCAAATTACGGGTTTTTCAACTACTGGTACTTTGAGTCGTGCTAATATTGCTTTTCCGAAAACTGTTGGTGGCAATAATATTGTAGCTATTGCAGAGAATGCCTTTGCAGCTAATAATACCTTAGTTTCAATTGTTCTAAGAGAAGGTATGTTGGATATTGGAAATAATGCTTTCTATGGTTGTACTTCACTTGAAGAAATATTTATCCCTGCCACAACTACAAATATTGGAAATACAGCATTTTTAGGAGCAACCGCTCTTGAGAGGGTTCATTATTCAACGAGCGATGTTGATTTGGTTATAGGTAATTCCGCATTCCGTAATTGTACGTCTTTGATTGAAGCGGTAATTCCATCAAATGCAGTTTCAATAGGCACATATCTTTTTGCGGGCTGTAATTCATTAGAAACAGTTGACCTTAACAATGAAGTATACGTGGATTCAGAATATGCATTTGCTAATTGCACCTCTCTAGCAAGTGCGACTATTTCTGAACCATTGACTGTAGTTCCTGCGTTCTGTTTTTTTGGTTCGGAGAATTTATTAAATATTGAGAATGGTAATATTACTGAGATAAAAGAAAGTGCATTTAGTGGATGCTCTTCGCTTATGATTGTAAATTTTCCGGGCTCTCTTATAACAATTCAAGATAGTGCATTCTATGGTTGTAGTAGCTTAGCTACTGCGGAATTTTCTTTCGTAAGTACGATAGGTGATAGTGCATTCTATGGTTGTACCACGCTGTCTAGTGTAGATATTGTTTCTAGCATAATTTCAATTGGCAATAGAGCTTTTGCACTTTGTGATAATCTTGCTACTGTAAATTTTGCGGATTATGGTAACCTGCAGAATATAGGCAATTATGCTTTTGCAGGCAAGGTACATGTGGAAACAGAGCTTGTAGGTTTAGGTAATAAACTAAGTAACATTTCTTTGCCTGCTAACCTATTATCTCTAGGCGATTATGCTTTTGCCTATTCGAATTTATTAGAAACTGTTTCGGTATCTGCTGTATCTGTTATTGGTAATTCTGCCTTTGCAGATTGTCCAGTGCTTAGTAGTGTTACCTTCGCTAATGGTATTACTAGTATTGGTAATTATGCTTTCTATAATTGTCCTGCAATTACTAGCTTAGTTATACCAAGTTCTATGTTATCAATTGGAAGATACGCATTTGCACATGTTAGTACGGTTAATAATTCGCAACTTAGTAGTATTACTATAAATGCAAATTCATTAGCTATAGATCAGTATGCTTTCTATAATTGTGGCAGTTTAGGTATTAATGATTTAAGTGGAGTCGACAGCATAGGTAATTATGCTTTTAGTAATAGTGGAATAACTGCTATAACTATCCCTTCAACTGTTGAGATAATTGGTACAGGTGCTTTCTTAAATTGTTCTAGTTTGGCTACTTTAATTATTCAAGAAAATGTGACCACAATCAATAGTGATGCATTTAAAAATTGTACGGCTTTGACTAATCTAACTATTTCAAGCACTATATCTACAATAGGTTCTAATGCATTCCAAAATACTGCTTGGCTTAGCAATCAAAGTTCAAATGATTTTGTAGAAATAAATAATATTCTGATTGCTTATAATGGAGATGATACGGAAGTTATTGTGCCTAGTGGCATTATTACTATCAATTCATATGCTTTCTTAGATGTCGAAATAACAAAGGTTACTCTTCCAACAAGCATTCAAGCAATAGAAGCTAACGCTTTTGTAGATTGTGGTTTGCTAACTAATATTAGTATGAATGCTCTTACTCCACCAACTCTTGGTGTGGATGCATTTATAGGTTGTGCTAGCAATTTCGTATTTATTGTTCCTGAAGAGAGTTTTTCTAATTATAGAAATGATAATGATGTTACTGGTTGGGTCGAGAGGCTTATACTCAAAGTATTCCCTAGTTCTTATCATTTAGATGGGGATTTCCTTAAGGAAGAAGATGGGAGTAATATTATCCTTAAAGCTTACATAGGTACAAAGGCAGATGTTGTTGTTCCAATGGGCATAACTCATATCGATGCCGCGGTATTTTATAATCTTGATGTAATAGAAACTATTTCGTTCAGTATAGATGGTAGAAGTAATTTGGTATTCATAGGTGATTTTGCTTTCTATGGTTGTGATAATCTTGAGAATGTAATGATACCACAAACCGTAACATATATTGGCAGATATTCATTTGCTATGTGTGATAATCTTGAGAGTATTAGTTTTGCAGGTTCTCCAACTATTCAAACAATTGGCGATTTTGCTTTTGCTAGTAGTCACTATCTTATAAATGAGGGTTCGACTGTAACGGATGAGGAGCTTGAGACATGGGACTTCAATTATACACCAGCTGAAGGTGAAGAAGTAATGAACAGTACTCTTTATGAGTCGATTTCTACCATTCTTGATGGAGAAATTACTTTTGGCACATCTTCATTTATAAGCATTATAGTGCCAAACTCTGTTACTTCACTAGGTGATGGGGTATTTATGGGTACTAATTTAAGTGACTTTAATATGCCTACAGCCATTGAGACATTAGGTGAGAGTATCTTTGCTTATTGTTCGCAATTAGAAACTTTTACATTTAATTCTATTATAACTGAGATAGGCGAAAGAGCTTTTTCTAATTGTAATAGTTTAGAAGGTGTGACCTTTGAGGCTAGTCTTAATATTATAGCAGCTTATGCTTTTGACAGTTGCTCCTCTCTAGAAAATGCTATTTTAATTTCGGGTATAGAGACTATTGGAGATTATGCTTTCTATAATTGTACAAGCTTAATTAGTACAGGTATAAATGGTTATTTTTTCCCAACTACTGTACTCAGTATTGGCGAGTATTCTTACGCAAATTGCACAAGTCTTACTTATGTTTCTTTTTCTAGTAGTAGTTCTAGCGGGCTTGAAGAAATTTCTAAGGGAGCTTTTAGTAATTGTACTTCATTAGAGTTTGTTGGATTGGGTGCTATCAATATTATAGGCGATTATGCGTTCTTTAACGACAATGCACTAATGTATGCTAACTTTAGTGGGTCTGCTCAAAGTGTCAATGTTGAGACTATCGGAGATTATGCCTATTCAAATACTTCTATAGTGAATGTTTCTTTTGGTACTAATGTAGTTTCAATCGGTGATTATGCTTTCTCCGAATGTTCCTTACTTAAAACTGTCCTTCTTGGAAGTAATAGTCTTATTTCTATTGGTAATTATGCTTTCTATTTGTGTGAAATGCTTAATACTGTTACTACAAATAATGCAACATCACTACAAACTATTGGTGATTATGCTTTTGGTGGTAGATATGAATATGTTGATTTGATAGAGGGAGGTCAAGTTGTTGGTTCAGTATCTGAAAAATTGTCTAACAGACTTACATCAATTATTCTCCCTGATAGTGTTCAGCATATTGGCGAGGGTGCTTTCTTCTATAATAATATGCTAGAAACAGTCAGAATTGGGCAGACAACTGGTGGTAATAGCATTATGACCATTGGTGATTATGCTTTTGCACTTTGTGGTACGCTTAACGCATTTGAATTCAGGGGGTCATCTAATGCTTTAGCTGAAATTGGTAATTATGCTTTAGCTATGGCTTATTATGATGATGAAGAGAATAGCTATCGTGTTAATGCAAATCTTGAGACTATAATAATGCCTAATGGCAGTTATACACTAGGCGACTATGCCTTTTCTGGAGCTACAGAGCTAGAAAGTATAAATTTCGGTAGTAGTATAGAATCAATAGGCAATTATGCTTTCTATGATTGTTCAGACTTATTGTTGCTAAGTTTGCCTAGTACAATTACTAGTATTGGCTCAAGTGCCTTTGAGAATTGTCATGGTCTAGTTACAATAGATTTAAATTTTACAAACGCAACTATTGCTGATAAAGCATTCTTTAATTGTAGCGGTCTAACCTCTATCGAAATAGGGTCAGGTATAATAAGTATAGGCGAAACTGCATTTGGCAAAGCGAGTAATCTTGCTGAGTTTATTGTAAATAGTTCAAATGCTAATTATTCCGATATAGGTGGCATACTCTTCAATAAGACAGGCACTTCTCTTATACAATATCCTACTCGCAAGACTGCAAGTTCTTATGAAGTAGCTAGGATTGTAACAAGCATAGAAGCCTTCGCCTTCTTAAACTCTAATATGCTTTCTGCAATTATATTTGAAGCAGATTCCCAACTTGCAACTATAGGCGAAAGTGCTTTCAATGGT
>CAZKXV010000108.1:0-5380 GCA_964556835.1 uncultured Clostridia bacterium | reverse complement strand
AGGATTGTCCTATCGAGATGGTGCTTAAAGAAGGATATCCTCATTTTGCCCAAAATTTAAAAGATATAAAAAAGATCCAAAAGGAATATTCTTCCTATAAAAAAAATAGGTCTATCATGGATTATGATGACCTTCTTGTATATCTTGAAAAGCTGCTTTCTTTAAATGATGAGATCAGGAGCAAGCTCTCAAATTTTTACAGGTATATTATGATTGATGAATTCCAGGATACAAATAAACTCCAGGCAAGGATTGCTTATTCCCTTGCTTCAAATCATAAAAATATAATGGTTGTAGGGGATGACTCCCAGAGTATATATTCCTTCCGTGGGGCAAATTTTAAAAATATAATGGACTTTCCTAAAAAATATAAGGACGCGCGGATCATAAAACTTGAACAGAATTACAGAAGTACCAAGACTATACTCGATTCTGCTAACAAGCTTATATCCCATAATGCTAATAGAGTAGAAAAAAACCTATGGTCAGATTTAGGAGTAGGCGATAATTTAGAGTATATAACTCTTAATGATGACAGGCATGAAGCTAATTATGCAATCATTACAATAGCAAGATTAGTGCGTGTTAATAATTACAATTATAGCGATTTCGGAATTCTAGTAAGAGCCAATAGCTTAACAAGGCTTTTGGAAGAGACTTTGGTGTTACACGGTATTCCATATAAGGTATATGGTGCATATAAGTTCTACGAGCGAAAAGAAATAAAAGATGTTATGGCATATCTTAGGGCTATATGTAACCCTAGTGATAATGAAGCGGTAAGGCGTATAATCAATTATCCCAAGCGTGGTATTGGAGATGGTTCAATAGCGAAACTCCTTATTTATTCAGAGAACAAGGGTATAACTATTACTACTGCACTTTCAGAAATTGAAACAAATGAGGAGTTTCCTTCTGTTTTACTTAATAAGTTCATAGGTTTTAAGGAATTATTTTTCGACCTTATTCAAAAAAACTCATCATTATCTTTATCCGAAATGATAGAATATCTATACGATAAGATAAATTTTGACAAAGCCTATGACAAAGAAAAGGCTGATGATGCAAGCAGAATAGAAAACATAGATGAACTAAAAAATTCAATTTTAATGTATGCGAAAGATAATTATGAAGCAACTTTAGCTTTATATCTTGAGTCTGTAGCTTTGATAAATGATAGCGATAATGCAAATGAGGATAACTATGTTTCCATTGCTACAATACATTCAGCAAAGGGATTAGAGTTCCCTGTAGTAATAATTGTAGGTCTTGAAGAAGATATATTTCCTTCATCAGCTTGTATGCAGATGAAAAGTGCAATAGAGGAAGAAAGACGAGTAATGTATGTTGCAATCACTCGTGCTATGAAACAACTATTTCTAACCAATACAAGGTCTAGGTTCAGGTTCGGCAATTATACTTTTCCACGCCCTAGCAGATTTCTAGAAGAGATGGGTATAGATACTGTAAATGTTCTTCCCTCTAAGTCTGCAACTACAAGAAGTAGAAATTTGAATATTCCAAATCCTAATATTATCTATAACAAACCTAAAGAAAGTGTACATAATAAGGATATATCCGATTTTACTATCGGTGGCACAGTAGAACATAGAAGATATGGCAATGGAGAGATAATATCTATGAATGGCACAAAGGCGAAAATTAGCTTTGGTGGTCTTGGTGTGAAAGAATTCGATTTGGAAATTGCTCCAATTAAGAGTATAAATGATTAAGAGGTATTTATGTTAGGCGACTTAGACAGAATGGTTGAATTAATAGAAAAAATTAATAAGCATAATGATGCTTATTATAAAAATGATAATCCAACCATTTCTGATGCTGAATATGATAAATTATATGATGAGTTAGTTGAACTTGAAGCTTCAACGAATACCGTATATCCTGAATCGCCAACTAAGAAAGTTGGTGGAGAAATATTGAAAGGCTTTTCTTCGCATAGTCATATTGTTAGGTTATATAGTCTTGCGAAATGCAAGACAAGAGAAGATGTGTCCAGTTGGGCATCTAAGAATAATAAGATTATAGGGCAAGAACTCGAATATACTCTTGAGTACAAATATGATGGATTGACGCTAAATTTGACCTATGATAAGGGTTCGCTAATACTTGCAGTAACTCGTGGTAATGGTGAGAAAGGCGAAATAGTCACTAATCAAGTGAAATCAATTCATAATATCCCTAAATCTATCCCTTTCAAGGGTAAGTGTGAGATACAAGGTGAAGCAATTATGCGTTTGTCTGCCTTAGCAGACTATAATGAAAAGGCGGAAGTACCTCTTAAAAATGCTCGAAATGCAGCAGCTGGAGCAATTAGAAATCTGAATCCAGAAGAAACAAAGAAAAGGAACCTTGACGCATTTTTCTATAGTATAGGATATATTGAAGGTGAATATCTTAGTAGTCAAGAGGCTACGCATAATTTTCTAGTTAAAAATGGTTTTGACACAGGCACATTTTTCGAGAAATACATGAATATAGATTTGTTAGTAGATGATATATTGAAAGTTGACTTAATTAGAAATGATTTAGACTATCTTATAGATGGAATGGTAATTAAAGTTAATAGTATAGAGCATAGAAACGAATTAGGATATACAGACAAATTTCCACGTTGGGCAATGGCATATAAGTTCAAGGCTGAAGAGAAGACCACTATATTACTTGATGTCAAGTGGCAAGTGTCAAGAACTAGTAAGCTTAACCCTTTAGCTGTTCTTGAGCCTGTAGAAATAGGTGGAGCGACTGTAAGGCATGCAACGCTGAACAATTATACGGATATAATCAAAAAGGATATTAAGATAAATTCACGTGTATTTATTCGCCGTTCTAATGATGTTATTCCTGAAATATTAGGTATAGCTGAGCATATGGATAATTCGCAAGATATCTTAAAGCCTAATATATGTCCTGCTTGTGGCGCCAAAGTTCGAGAGGAAGGGTCATTTCTCTATTGTACTAATACTGAGAACTGTGCACCACAGATAATAAGTACTCTTGGTCATTATGCTAGCAAGCAAGCTCTTGATATAGAAGGTTTAAGTGATAAAACAGCGGAGCAATTATATAATGAATTGCAAGTTAAGACCCCTGCTGATTTGTATAGGCTTACTAAGGAAGATTTATTACAACTTGATGGATTCAAGGAAAGAAAAGTTGCTAATTTGCTAGCTTCAATTAATAAGAGTAAGAAACCGACTCTAGCCAGTTTTATAATGGGGTTAGGTATTCCAAATATAGGCAAGAAGTCTGCAAGAGACCTAGCAATTAGATATACAAGTATAGATAATTTCCTACACGCTAAATATGAAGAATTAATTGAAATTAAAGATTTCGGTGAGATTATGGCAAGGGGAGTGGAGAGTTATCTTCAAGATAGTATTTCTATTATCAATGAATTAATTGAACAAGGAATAGAAGTACAAGACGAAAAGATTATTGAAGGTATTTTTAGAGGTATGAAAGTTGTGCTGACAGGTTCGTTAAGTTCATTTTCTCGCTCAGAAATAGGGAAGATTATCTCTGATAACGGCGGTGAAGTTAGCGGTAGTATAAGCAATCAAGTGAACCTTGTAATAGCTGGTGAAAAGGCAGGAAGCAAACTAGCTAAAGCTAGCGTATTAGGTATTCGTATAATTAATGAAAAAGAATTGATTAAAATGCTAGAGATAAAATAGTCTATTAGATTAGATTTATCACTATATATTGCACAATATTCTTGTATTATGTAATATATTGAGGTATTTGACCATAATTCAATTGATTGGATTATGGCTTTATGATATAATAACAAACTGTAGGTGTGTTATGAGACAAGGGAAACTTAGCCCGATTGAATTGGAAGAAATAATTTTTAATAATATTAAGTCTAGGCGAGATGAAGTTGTAGTTTCTGCTAAATTAGGTGCTGATTGTGCGGTTATAGAGAATTTGGGATATACGTTATTAACAACTGACCCAATTACTGCAGAATGTAGTAACGCTGGTGAATTGGCTATTAAGGTCAATGCAAATGATATTGCCGCATCTTCAGGAGAACCTGTTGCTTGTACTCTTACTATTATTGCACCACCTACTGCTTCAAAAGAAGATATAAGTAAGATTGTTATTGATGCAGAAAAAGCAGCAAAAGAGCTTAATATTGAGATTGTTGGCGGGCATACTGAGTTCAATGATGTTGTCAACAGGATATTAGTTAGCTGTACTATGATAGGTAAGGTATCAAGACTTCCTCAAGGAATGAAAGCTGGCGATAGTATTGTTATGACTAAGTATGCTTGTATTGAAGGAACTTTGATATTGAGCGATATGAGTCCAGAAATAGCGAAAAAGTATTATGACGATATAGATATGATGAGAAAAAGCCTTTCGGTCATGGAAGAGAGTGTTATAGCCGCTTCATTAAATACCAGTAAGATGCATGATGTTACAGAGGGTGGAATATTTGGAGCAGTTATAGAAATGTGCGGTGGAACTTATGGTGCAGTCATTGATGTTATGGCTATACCAATCAAGCAAGTTACACTTGAACTAGCGAAAAAATATGATATCAATCCATATAGAACAGTATCTAGTGGTAGTATGCTTATAGCAACACACAAACCCGAATTGCTAGTTAATGCATTGATGGAAAAAGGTGTTCAAGCTACAATTATAGGGAAAATTACTGCTGATAATAAGATAATTGCAAGATATAGTAATCATGAAATTGAATTAGAAGTTATTAGAGACGAGATATTCAATCTCAATAAGGAGTAATCTATGAAGAGTATGACAGGCTATGGCAGGTATACTTTAGAGGCAGATGGTAGGTCTTTGCTAATTGAAGTTAAGACAGTAAATCATAGATATTTAGATATAAATATCAAGTTGCCTAAGGCACATAATTATGTTGAAAGCTCAATAAGAAAGACTATTCAAAGTATGCTTTCTAGAGGAAGAGTTGATATTTATGTAACTTATACTGATTTGAGAGACACAAATACAGATATAATAGTAAATACAGAGCTAGCAAAATCATATTATCATGCAAGTAGGAAGATTGTGAACGAATTGCAACTTGAAAATAATGAGATAGATTATTCGCTAAGTGATATTATGCGTGCACCTAATGTAATTTCTGAAATAGTTATTTCAGATGATGAAGAATTAATATTAAAGCTATATGATGAATGTTTAGATATAACACTTAAGAATCTTATTGAGATGAGAACTATTGAGGGCGAGGCTATTAAGTTGGATATAATCTCTAAGATTGAGGATATCAAGTTTAATCTAGAAACTGTAGCGACAAGAGCACCAGAAGTATTCAATGATTACGGGATTTGTCTTAAGGAGAGAGTTCTTGAAGCATTAGCAGAGG
>CAZKXV010000107.1:0-5405 GCA_964556835.1 uncultured Clostridia bacterium | reverse complement strand
TAGATAATTATTTCTCAATTAAAAAACCTCATCTTTTTGTCAATATTATAACAAAAAAACGAGGTCTCTTTAAATCATTATTTATTGCGAATTTGATACACTTCAAAAAAGTGCTTGAAGCTTAGAATTAATGAGATGTTCAGAGGTTAGAAGCTAAACTGCTGGAGACATACTAGTGTCTCAACATGATGAGTTTGATGGTATTGTAGTAACTCATGGTTCAGATACGGTATCTTATACTACTGCTGTGCTTTCTTATGTCTTTAGTGGAATTAATAAGCCAATTATAACTGTATGTAGCAATTACCCATTAGATGATGAAAGAACTAATGGAATAGATAATTTTGAAGTTGCTCTCAAAATAATTAGAGAGAAGAAAATGAAAGGTGTTTTTTCTGTCAATTGTGTAGAGAACAAGAAGAATATTTTCTTAGGTACAAGAATGTTAGAGGCAGATTATTTGTTAGATACGTTTAGAAGTTCTAATGGCACACCTTATGCGAATGTTATCGGTGACAGAATTATTATAAATGGAGAGAATATAAATTATCATAAATCTCTAATTTCAGATATAGAGTTTAATAACAAAATACTAGCTTATAAGAATTATGTGGGTATGGATTATAATGCAATAGACCTTAATTCAGTTAAGCCTAAGGCTATAATGCATTTCCTTTATCATTCTGCAACGGGATGTATAGTAGGTGGTGGTGAGAATCTTATAAGATTTATAGACAGAAGTAAGAATTTAGGTATTGATAATTATTTTATTTCATTCAAGAAAGATACTAGAAAATTATATGTTACCACTAAAGCCATAATTGATGCAGGCTGTATAGCTCTTGAAAACATTTCGTATATGGCATGTTTAACCAAAATGCACGTGGCGTATAACCAGAATGATATACCCCCTATAGATTATATGACTATGCCTATAGCGGGTGAATTTATAAGAAATCATTAGTTATTAACCTTTTGAATATCAAGAGTTAATATGATATAATCACAATAAAGAGGTAATTAATGTCGAATAATAAATCTGAAGAAATGTATCTCGAAACGATATATACCATAGAAAAAGAGAAAGGGCATGCACATGTAGTTGATATTGCTGCTAAGCTCGATGTCAAGAAACCTAGTGTAATCAAAGCTATGACAATATTGAAATTGAAAGGATACATAAAGCAGAAAGCATATTGCCCAATTACATTGACCGATAACGGAAGACAAGCCGCAGAAGAAGTGTATCAGAAACACGTATTAATTAAGTCCTATCTAGTGAAAACTTTGGGAGTAAGCGAATCATTAGCGGAAGAAAATGCTTGCGAGATAGAGCATGTATTAAGTGATGAATTAGTATTTGCAATTAAGAAATTTATTGAATAGGATATTTCATTTATATTTTATTGTTTTAACCGTAAATTTATTATAATTTACGGTTTTTTAGTTGCGACAATTATATCACGAAGTATTGAATTATCAACTCTATGTTCAAATTGGTCGTATATATTGCCTGTTTTAGGCACAAAATTATGTGATTGAAGCAGCTCTAACATTTTTATGCGTGGAACTAGATAAGTATTCCAAGCTAGAACCATAACGGCATCCTTTTTCATTAGGTTATGCCAACTATCTAGGCTTTTATGAAGTAATTCGGTAGGGTTTCTAGTTAGTGATTTTTGCGTATTATCAGTATGCGAACCATGTCCAATGCCATAAGGCAAGTCACCTACTATAATATCAAAACTATCTTTTTTCAAGTACTTATTGCTAATAGTTGTATCTCCACATATAATCTGTATTCTAAGTGGTGAATTGGTGTATTCTTCTTTGCTTCTAGCACATTCATAATAAGTTACGTTCGCAGTATTATTATGTTTATCTTTATATAGCTTCTGAGTGCGAGAGTTGTGCTTAATTTTTTCTTTTGTTAGGAATTTCTTTATGAAAAGATTGGTTTCTTTCACAAATTTGCTCATAATTTCTATTCCGCAGACATTATAACCATTTACAAGTCCTTGATATAAGGTAGTTCCTTTCCCTGCAACTGGGTCAAGGAGGCTAAGTCTTTCATTTTTTTTATAGCCTCTTGTTAGTACAGCTACATTAATCATTAATTTGGTGAAAATCTCGTTTGTCTTTCCCGAATACTTAAGTAGAGAAGTTATCTTAGAATCGAAATATTCAAAGGCTATTTTTTCTTGAGGTAACAACAAGTTCTGGTCTTGAACCTTGAAAATGGCATATAAAAACGATAATCTTGATAAAATTTCTAAATGAGTCGCCGTAAGCGTTATTGATGTAAAGAAAGTAATATAATCTACTCCACCAATTTGTTCAATCTTAATATTATTGTAGTCTATATTGCAATTATTAAGGGCTAGTTTAAGTTCTGCTTCAGCCATTAACTCTGAAGCATCATAATATACCCTATTGTGTCCTAAGCCTAGCATTATTACATATTTATGCATTCATATACTCCTAGATTATTTTATATTATTATACTATACTTTCAATAAGTTTTAATAGAATAAATAAATATTTTTAATCTCTTTATTCAATAAATTAGCCCTCTTTAGAATTATTACTTTGGTTATCTAATAGTTTGGGCAAGTATATGAATTATGATATACTAGAAATATATTAATAATTCTTAAGGAATAATCTCCATATGGTATTTATTTTCATTCTTATTTGCATAGTTTTTGTTGGATTGGGTTTGCCCGATGGCGTTATAGGTGCTGTATGGCCGCCAATATATACTGACCTGAAGCTTAATATAGCAATTGGTAGTTTGATGACCGTTATAGCAGGGGGATGTACAATAATTAGTAGCATTAATTGTGGAAGGCTTGTAAAGAAATTTGGTACGGGCAGACTTACTGCTGGCAGCATTCTTTTGACAGCTATAGGAATTTTCATACTAGCTTCAGCAAATAATATATTTGGCTTAATACTCTGTGCAATACCTTTTGGCTTAGGTGCGGGGGCTGTAGATTCTGCACTAAATAATTTTGTTTCACAAAAATATAAATCAAGTCATATGAATTGGCTACATTGTTTTTGGGGAGTAGGGGCAATGACCAGTCCATATCTTGTAGGAATATTCCTTGATAACGGATTAAGTTGGCGTGCTCCTATTGTTCTAGTTGCTTGTATTATTACTTTTATTTCATTAATTATGTTTCTTTCATTGCCTAAATGGAAGAAGCTGGAGGCAAGGGAATATGAATATGAAAAGAATAATATTGATGAGGATAATGATGATGAAGGTAGTAGCGAAAATCTACGTATAGCTGAAGTAATAAAGATACCTCAAGCAAAATTCGTATTTTTGGCTTTCTTTTCTTATATCTCACTTGAATTATTAAGTGGAGCGTGGGGAAGCACATACCTCGTTGAGGTCAAAGGTCTATCACACGCTACTGCTGCGAAATGGATAGCTATGTTCTTCTTAGGAATAACTTTGGCAAGATTTATAAGCGGTTTCATTGCAATTAAGTTGTCTAATTTAGCTCTAATAAGAGGCGGAGAGGCACTATGCTTGACTGGCTTATTGCTTATGTTGCTACCTCTTCCAAGCTATATATTACCAGTTTCTTTTGCCTTGTTAGGCGCTGGTTGTGCTCCAATTTTTCCATCAATGTTACAGGAAACGCCTACTAGATTTGGTAAGAAGAAATCGGCTACAATTATGGGGCTACAAATGGCCATAGCCTATTTAGGCGCTATAGTATCGCCCATATTCGGATTTGTAGCAACTAATACATCTTTTGCTATAATGCCATATATAATGCTGTTTTTCGCTTTAGTTTTAATCGGGAGTAATATAAAGGTTAATAGAATTTGCAATAAGAAAAATCAATAATAAGATATTGTTTAATAGATAATGTGGTTATGTTCCTCTATGATTGTGATAGCCTATTTCATAAAAATGTACAAAATTTGAAATTTATAGATAAAAATATATCAATTTTATGTATATTTGTCTTGACTGTTATGTTTTTTAGTGATATAATTCTAATATTACTTTTTGAGTTATAGGAGAATAATATGAGCAAATTTATAATTTCAGGTTTTTATGATGAAGTATCTTCTGACCTTAAGACACAACTTGAGCTTATCAAGAGTTTAGGGGGCAAGTATCTTTGTCCTAGATCAATTAATGGTAAGAATATTTCGACTTTTAATGTAGATTCATTTAAGTCTGAGGTCTTACCTTTACTTAATGAATATGGTGTAAAAATTAGTACAATGGGTTCACCATATGGCAAGGTAAAGATAAATGATGATGTGGCATTTGAGGCACAATTAGCTAATCTAAAGAATACAGTTGAAATTTGCAAGGAAATAGGATGTAAATATATAAGGGTGTTCAGTTTCTTTCCTCCAGCTGGAGATGATTTCAACAAATATCACGACTTAGTTGTTGAGAAAATGAAGAAATTTCTTGAGACTGTGGAAGGTACTGATATTATGCTTCTTCATGAAAATGAGAAAAAAATATATGGTGATAACCCTAATAGATGTGTAAGACTTTATGAAGCTATTGCAAATCCTAAAAATTTCGGACTCATTTATGATGCATCTAATTACATACAATGTGATTATGACCCTGTTGATGCTTATTTCTTAACACGTGATTATATTACGGAGTTTCATATCAAAGACTGTTATAAAGAAACTAAGGTAGAAGTGCCATTAGGCTTAGGGCAGGGCTCATATGATGCAATATTAGCTGATGCAGATAAGCATGGTTTTGAGGGCTTTGTAACTCTAGAACCACACACTTGGAAGTATTCACTTCTGAAGAGAACATTCTACATTGCACCTTTCTGGTTAATAATGATGAATTTTATTAAGACTTTTAGATACATTGACAAACAATTGAATGTTTCTTTATTTGGCAAGATTTCAAGAAAAGATATTTTTGTAATTCAGCATACCAATCTTGTTGAATTGCTAGATAAACTAAAAAAATCTTAGGATAGAATTATTGAATATTAAAGTTCTGGATCACATCATAATTGGCAAGGATAATTATCATAGTTTTAAAGAATCTTAAACTTCATTAGCATATATGCTTGAACCCTCACCAAAATAATTATCAAATATATGTTGAAATGCAACATTACATTTTAATCCGTATTCGTCATCAGTATAACTCTTAGGAAGTCCTGTATCTAATTCCACTTCTATTTCCCTTCGTACTTTTGCTTTAATTTGTGGTTTTTTCCTCCAATCTACTGCACTCAAACCATCATGTTTTAATTTGTATAATAATTGTTTATAAAATTAGTATAATTATTTAAAAAATAAATAAAAAAATAAGTATAATTATTTTTTTATTTTTTTATTTTTTTTCTAGGTTTGCTTTGTAGTACCATTTGATAACGAAATAAAAC
>CAZKXV010000106.1:0-5462 GCA_964556835.1 uncultured Clostridia bacterium | reverse complement strand
GTAAATATCTACACTTAAGCTTTCTATAGATTTTAGCCATATACAAGACATACCTTTCTTGCTCGTGAGCAGAAATACTATTATAATATTTCTTATCAATTAATTGCCCAAGAGCAGATTCAGCAGAATCAGTTCTGAAGATTTCACATACCTTATTGTACATTTCTTCTTCATTACTTAGTGGCAAGCCAATATGATAATCAGAGTACAGATTTCTTTCAATAGAATTCTTCAATAAACTTGAACTATGCAAACATATTTTCTGACTATTATTTGCATCTTCCCAGTACCCCTGCTTCATTCTTTGTTTTGCCTGTCTAGCTATAAGTCTAAACGTGTCCGTTGTTTTCATATAATACCCCCTATTTAAAATAATAAAAATATTATAGCATATTGAAATAACTGCAATTCATATGAATATATGCGAATATATAAATATATAAGGAAATATTAGCATATATATAGAAATAATTAAATTGAGTAATATTATGACTATTTTATGATTATAATAGGTTTTTTTGAGGATAATTATCAACTAAAATGAAATCCTGTCGAATTACTTCGACAGGATTAATTGAAATTTTACTTATATTTTCTTTTACGTGCAGCTTCCATTTTCTTTTTACGCTTAACACTAGGTTTGTCATATTGTTCTTTACGTCTTAGGTCACCTATAATACCATCTCTTGCACACTTACGCTTAAAACGACGGATAGCACTATCAACGGTCTCATTCTCACTAACTTTTACTGTAGACATCTAACTTCACCTTCTTTCCTCAAATAGGAATTATTTCGTACATTGACCATTATATCATTTAATAGATATATGTCAAGTCATATTGAGCTTAAAATACAATTTCTATACTATTTTTTCTGAAAGCCCTTTGCCTGCTAGCAAATGAACATGCATATGAAAGATACTTTGTCCTGCGCTTTTTCCACAATTATTAATCAATCGAAAATCATTTATACCTGATTCAACAGCAAAATCAGCGAATTTCTTGATACATAAACCAAGAATTTGAGCGTCTTGGATTGTCATCTTGCTTACACATTCATAATGCTCCTTAGGTATCATCAACAAATGCACATCCGCTTGCGGATAAAGGTCAGAAATTACAATCATATTTTCATCTTCATATAATTTCTCTACTGGAATTGAACCATTAATAATTTTACAAAATATACAGTCACTCATTTTATTTCTCCTATAAAGTTATTTCAATCCGTCAGAATATATTTCTGACGGTATTATATTTATAATGCTTCCTATCTCACAATCTTTATCGGTATAGCATTTTATGTAATTCTCTGAATATCCTGTTGCTATTCCACTTTTCTTTTCTTCTATTAGTACGGAAAGACTCCTACCTATAAATTGTGAATTATAATTTGTTTTCAAGATATTTGCGATTTCAAGCAATGCTTTAACTCTTGACTTCACAACATCTGCTGACAATGTTTTGAGCTTCCCTGCTTCTGTACCTGTTCGGCTTGAGTATCCGAAACAATGAATATCAGAAAACTTGACCATCTTAGCTAGTTCCATAGTATTCTTAAATGATTCTTCATCCTCAGTAGGAAAACCTACAATAATATCTGTTGTAATACCTGCTTTTGGGTAATACTTGCGAATTAATTCTACTTTATCATAGAAATATTCACGAGTATAGTGCCTATTCATATCTTTAAGAACACCATTATCTCCGCTTTGCAAAGAAAGATGAAAATGGGGACAGAATTCTGGCATTTTTGAGACAATACTTAGAAAATGTTCGCTGATAATATTCATTTCAAGAGAACTGAGCCTAATTCTACAACTAGCAAGTCCACTAATACTCTGCAGTAATTCGGTAAGATTAGTTCCTATATCCTCGCCGTAAGCAGAAATATTTATGCCAGTCAACACAATTTCATTAACCTTGCTTGCTATCTCAACATATTCTGCTACAATACTCTTTATTCGCCTTGAGCGGGAACGACCACGAACATATGGTATTAAGCAATATGCACAGAAATTATTACAACCATCTTGAACTTTGATATATGCTCTTTCCCTTAAAGTCAAAGGCGTAAAATCATCTTCATAACTAAGTGGGATTGGCGAAATAATAGTTCCTCGAAGTTCATCAAATATGAATAATTTGGCTTTATGAGCTGTTCCAGAAACATATACAACATTTTCTTTACATACAAATTGTGCGGAATTATTCTCTGAAGCACAACCAATAATATATATTTTGCACAAAGGATTATATTTCCTTACTCTAGCTACACATTGTCTAGATTTTCTTTCAGCTTCAGCAGTAACCGCACAAGTATTTATAATATATACATCCGCATATTCAATCTGGTCACTAACTTCATAACCTCGCTTAACTAATGCATTCATAATGCTATCACTCTCATATTGATTAACTTTACAACCTAGTGTATATACAACAACTTTCATCTATCAAACCTATTAATTATAATGCCAAGAGCAACGATACAAGCTGTTTCAGCTTTCAATATTCTCTTTCCTAATGTAAAGGATTTTATCTTGTGACTGACAAATAAAGCATATTCCTCATCACTATAACCACCCTCAGGTCCAATAAATAGAGCTATACTCTTAGGTTCATTAATAGTATCTAGTATTTCATCAATTGAAGTCTTTTTCTCGTTTTCATAAGCTATTAAACTATGCTCATAACTATTACTATCCTCAATAGCCTTATCTAAAGAAATCGGATTATCTATAATAACAATTCTTGCTCTACCACATTGTTTACAAGCCTCTATTGCTATTTTTTCCATTTTTTCTGTCTTAAAATTCTTTTCATTAGTATATTGAGTAATTACAGGCACTATCCTTGTAGCTCCTACTTCAACTGCTTTTCTAACAATTATTTTGTAATTTTCCTCTTTGATTAGCGATGCGTAGAGAACTAATTCGAATATTGGCTCAGAATTATTAATAACCTTATCATTTATCACGCAAATAATTTTATCGCTATCAATACCCTTGATAGAACAAATGTAATCAAAGCCATCGCCTGAACATACAATAAGGTCATAACCTTTCTTGAATCTCAGCACTTTAGTTAAATGATAGTACTCTTCACCTGTAATAGTTATATTATTTTCAGAAATATTTTTCTGTTCTACAAAGAATCTTTTCATATCAATCATATTCTACACAATACTATCTTCACTGTCAAGGTAAAAGCCTTTGCAGTTGCAAAGGCTTTTATAAGTATACTATTAATATATATTTATTTATAGAATTTCTTTCTCTTAGGCTCTTGAGATGATGACAAACTCTTCTGGAACTTATTCAACATTTCTTTCTGTTTGAGTGTAAGTTTCACAGGAGTTTCTACGTCGACTTTCACATATAAGTCTCCCTTAGCATCTCGCCTCAAGAATTTTATCCCTCTACCTTTCAGCTTAAATATCTCTCCACTGACTGTACCTGATGGTATTTTGTATTTGATTACACCTTCTAAAGTTGGAATATCAATATCTCCGCCTACTGCCGCAGTGACAAAAGAAACAGGTATATTTACAGACAAATCAGTTCCTCTTCTTTCGAAGTATTTATGAGGTTTCACTCTTATAAGCACGTGAAGACTACCTTTTTTGCCACCTCTTAGCCCGCAATTACCCTCTCCGTGATAAGTCATTTTCTGACCATTATCTATACCGGCAGGAATAACAACCTTATGAATGTGCGTAACTTTCTTATAGCCTTGTCCATTACAAGATGTGCATTTGTCAGTAATAATCTTGCCTGTGCCATCGCATAAATCACAAACAGCCTGTTCCATTACAGTTCCGAAAATAGTGCTTTTCTGATAATTTACATAACCTGTACCGTGGCATTTTCCACAAGTTTTGTATCCCGATGCAGTTTTTGCACCTGTACCATTACAAGTTGTACAATTTTCTGTTCTATTAATTGATATTTCCTTAGTACAACCAAATGCTGCCTCATCAAATTCAATTGTTAATTGCACGCCGATATCTGCGCCATCTCTTGTAGCAGTTGGTTTTCTCCTACTAGAACTTCCGCCGCCGAAGCTATCGAAAATACTACTAAAAATATCTTCGAAACCGCCACCGCCACCAAATCCACTAAAGCCGCTGAATCCGCCTCCGCCTCCGCCAGCTACTGGACCATCTTCGTTGCCGTATCTGTCGTATGTTTCACGTTTTTGCTTGTCAGAAAGCACATCATAAGCATGACTAACTTTCTTGAACTTTTCCTCATTAGCCTTCTTATCCGCCTCACTCGCATTGGAATGCAAGTCAGGATGATGTCTTTTTGCTAGGTTTCTGTAAGCTGTCTTTATCTCATCTTCTGTAGCTTTTTTGCTTACACCTAGTATGCCATAATAATCTTGTTCTGCCATTTCTCTTAATATAATGCAGGGTAACTTATCGTTACCCTACAACTCCTAATATTTTTTAGTTGATTTCTGGCTCGCCATCTGGTGTTGTAAAGTCATCATCAGATGATGGACCTGCTTCGCCTTCGCCTGCTGCCTGATAAAGTTTTGTAATTATTGGATTAGTAGTTTCAGTCAATTTCTCTATTGCTGCCTTGATTGCTTCAGGGTCATCAGTATTGACTTCTTCCTTAGCTACCTTAAGAGCCTCTTCGATTGTCGTAACATCCTCTTCATCTAATTTATCCTTTGACTCTTTAATAGTACGTTCCATAGTATATATCAAGTTTTCAGCATTGTTCTTAGCTTCGATAGTCGCTTTCAACTTCTCATCTTCTGCTGCAAATTTTTCTGCATCTTTTACTGCTGATTCAATATCTTCATCAGATAGATTAGTTGAAGCTGTAATAGTTACAGATTGCTCTTTTTTAGTTCCCTCATCAATAGCTTTCACGCTTACGATACCGTTGGCATCGATGTCGAATATAACTTTGATTTGTGGAATGCCTCTTGGTGCTGCCGGTATACCATCAAGGATAAATCTACCTAGAGTCTTATTTCCCGAAGCCATTTGTCTTTCACCTTGAAGTACATGAATCTCTACACTAGTTTGATTATCGCCAGCGGTACTAAATACCTTAGACTTAGAAGTTGGGATTGTAGTATTTCTTTCAATTAGTTTTGTGAATACTCCACCTAAAGTTTCGATACCCAATGATAGAGGGGTAACATCTAATAATAGAACGTCCTTAACATCACCTGCAAGCACACCCGCTTGGATAGCTGCACCTAATGCAACACATTCATCTGGATTAATACCTCTGTATGGGTCTTTGCCTATAAGTTTTTTAACTGCTTCAACAACAGCAGGAGTTCTAGTACTACCACCAACAAGAATAACATCATTGATTGGTGATAAAATCGCATCATATTCTCCATGATTATGAGTGCCTAAATATTGATCTAAACCAAAACTCCATTCAGGATCAAAAGTACCATTGCATCCACCTAAACAAGTATTCATCTC
>CAZKXV010000105.1:0-5535 GCA_964556835.1 uncultured Clostridia bacterium | reverse complement strand
ATCGGGAGTGGAATTTGACAATAATGTTGTTGATATTACGGCATATTCTGAAAGTGATGTATATATTGGTGGTATTGCTGGTCATTTATATGGTTCTATTGAAAATGTAAATGTATATGTGGATATAGATTTGACTGATGAAGAAGATGATGTTTATGCTGCATATATAGGCGGTATTGCTGGTTATGCAGAATGTGAGATTAGTAATACTGGTAGTAGACTTGTAAAATCTGTTATTCAAGCAAGTGCGACTAATGTTTTAAATATAGGCGGTTTATTCGGCTATGGTGTTTTCGATATTAATGGCGTTAATGTGGATACGGTTATTGATATAGATACTGAGGCGGTTGTTTATTGTGGGGGTGCGATTGGTTATAATTCTGAGGCAATAACTGGTATTACAAATAGTATGATAAATTCTAATATTCATAGCATCTTATCTGTTCAAACTCAGAAAATGTTTGTTGGTGGAGTAATTGGCTATGGGGAAATGGATATAACGGATATACAATCAAATACAGATATTACAATTAATTCAGATATATATAATGCTTCTAATAGTGATATTGTCGTTGGTGGTGTAGCAGGCTCATTTACTGGAGATATGATTGCTGATGAGTCGTTCTTTTGTAGTTCTGAGATAGATATTCAGACATTAGATAGTGACCAAACATTGAATGTTGGTGGTATTGTAGCTATCCTTTATGGTGCTATAGATGGCATTAATATTACTGATATAAATATAACAATCAACAAAGCTAATTCTGTTATGAATGTTGGCGGTGTAGTTGGCAAAAATTATTCAGGTTCTATAGAGAATATAATTGGAAATAGTATAGTTATAGATATAGATAATGCTACTACTTATGGAGAATTAATTAAAGCTGGCGGTTTTGTCGGCGCACAAGCTCAAGGTATTATTGATAACTGCGAAGTGGATAGTGTAACTATTCGAGTTTCTAAGTTTGTTACAGCTTATATTGGTGGAGTAATTGGTTCAACTGATTCAGAGCTGTCTAATTTGAACTTAGGTAAAGATGAGTCTTCTGAAAATAATGTTGAAATCAGGGCTTACGATATTACTAATCTTTATGCAGGCGGAGTTGCAGGCGAAGCGGGTTATATTACTAATGTTATTGCTATTGTGGATATTGATGTTATTGCTACTAATGCGAAAATTGGTGGTATTGCAGGTTATTGTACCGCTCTGAATGAGGTAGAGGTTGATATTAGTATCGCATGTACTTCAGATGTTCCATTTGTTGGAGGGCTGGTTGGCTATTGTTTGAGTAGCATAGAAATGTCGATTGCAAATATAAGTTCATTTGATGTTATAGCGGTTGATGATTGTTATGTAGGTGGAATTGTCGGTAAACAGAATTCTGGTTTTTCTAAGGGAATTGAAGTATATACTGCTAATGATGTCATCATTAATGCTGAAAGTTCGGCTGGCGATGTATATATTGGTGGAGTGGCAGGTTATAGTCTAAGTTCATATACAAATACTATTCAAGGAGCAGTAAACATTATTGCGATAACTACTGATTGTGATTTACTAGCTAAAGTTAGCGAGCTTAAAGATATTTATATTGGTGGTGCTTTTGGTAAATTTGCTGGAGATATTGAACAAGCAGATATTAAGGGTAGTGTGAACGCATATTCTTATGAGGGTACTGTTCAAACTGCAACAGCCTATGATATATATATGGGAGGTTTAGTAGGTTACTTAGTTAATGGTACTGTAGATAATATTCTAAATGAAACTATACTTACTGCTAATGCTTCTAATATCTTAAATATCGGTGGAGTGATAGGTTATCAAGAGAATGGTGTTATATCTAATTCAAGTTATGTAAATGATATTACAGCTACTGCTCTTGTAATTAATATTGGTGCTATAGCTGGAGTATTATCGGGTACGGTTCAGTATTCATATTCTAAAGTTGGTGATTATATTATCAATGCAGAGAATACTCTTTGTTTTGGTGGTATTGCAGGTCTTGTTATAGAATCAGGTTATATTAAGAATACCTATTCAGTTTATGAAGTTGCTATGGACTTAAATGGCTTTGATTCTTATATTGGCGGTATAGTTGGTAATATGGGCGAAGGTGGATTATCGTTCTCTTATTCTGTTATTGATATTAATGTAACTAATATTAATGCAGCAGATGTTGTAGGCGGATTGATAGGATTTAGTCAAGGATTAGTTTATTCTTCATATGTTACTGGCTCAGTGCAAGCAACACCAGAAATTTCTGAAGAAGCAAGTTCTGTAGGGCTTCTAATAGGAGATGCTCTAGGTGCTGATATGAATAGTATTGTGTATGACACGCTAATGAGGGGTGATTTTAATGCAATCGGACAAGGTGATGAAACTGGTGTAGAGGAACGAGTAATGGGTGCTAATGTGATTGCAGATGATTATCTAGATTGGGTTAGTGCTGATGAAGGTGGAATGGTTTCTTGGATTGTTAATGATGGATACTATCCTAGAGTTGCTAATTCTCTTGGAGTAGCTTTATCTGGTCAAGATAGTGCTTCGGGTATTACCTTTATGAATGAAGATATTGTTATGGACTATACAGTCTCAGGCGATATAGGTGCGGATTTCAATCTGCATAATAGAATTACATATTTGCTAGATGATGATATTATATTTAAGGGTGCAAGATATACGGCCTCAGATAACGATTATTTCTTATTAGATTATAGCGGGCTAATCAATCCATTTGTTGAGACCGCATCTTCGGTTCAAGTATTTGTTGATTTCGAAGGCGGTGAGAGACTAATTATTAATCTTACTCTTATCAATATTGAGACTATTACTGGTGCAGGTACAGAAATTTCACCTTACTTGATTTCAGGTACTGAATGGTTGAAATATATCAATTTCTATCCGAATGCTTATTTCGCTTTGACTAATGATATTGATATGTCGGATTATGATGGCGAACAAATTGCCCCAGAAGATAATACTTTTACTGGTGGTTTCGATGGTACAAATCATACTATTTCCGGGCTTGCGATTGATGATGAGAATACAAGTATTTATGGATTATTTGCCTATACTGACGGTGCTATTTTCAAGAATATAAATGTATCCGCTGATATTGATATTATATCTGAAGAAAATTTGTATACTTATGGACTACTTGTAGCTTATGCAATCAATACTGAATTTGCGAATATTACTGCTAGCGGTTCTATTAAATTGACAGCGAAAGACTCTGATATTACAATTGGTGGTATCGTAGGTCAGGCATTAGGTTCAATAATGGCAGACTGTTCTTCTGAAGTTGATATGGATATTACATATAGTGGTGGTAATTCTTATATAGGTGGGCTTGCTGGAGTATTCTCTTCTCTAATAAATGAGACAAATACTTATATTGCTGACCTTAGTATGTCCTATGCTAAGTCAATTCTAGATATTGCTAGCATTGACGGCAATATTATTGTAGGCGGACTTGTAGGTCTTGTCGAGGGAGCTACTGTATATACTTCATATTACAATGGTTTGATTAGAATTGATAATAATCAATCAAATATTATAGCTGGTGGTTTAATTGGAAGCTTATATAAGAAGACATATTCTACGGGTATGCCGATTAACCCTTCATATTATAGTCAAAGTGATAATAGAATAATTGAAGTTATAAATGGTGATATCAATATTGATGATGTAGTTATACAATATGGTTCACCGCTTATAACTCTTGTTGAAGGTGTTGATTATACTATTGAAGCATTAGAGATTACTATTAATGTCGATATTGCAAATATTAATCGTATCAAATTATATTATCTTGATGAAATTGAGAATACTAATGTAATGAGTTTGGGCGTAGATTATACTCTATCTAAAAGAGAGTATACCCTAAGTACTCCATTTTCATTAGACAGCATTGTTGTTATGAATGGCGATGGTGAACTTATGCCCGATAACGATTATATTATTTATGGAAATATTATAGCTATTGATAATAATATTATAGATGCCGGTATCTCTTTCTTAATTGAAGAGCTTGGTTCGGTCTCTGATACTTATGCTAATGTGGATATTACGCTAATGGATATGAATAGAAATAGTTATATTGCAGGACTTATAGGTTATAATAATGCGAATGTTTCTAAATCATATGCAAGCTCAAGATTTCTTGATGGTGAAAATGTTGCGGAATTTATAGCGGATAATAATGGAACAATTAGAGATTGCTATTTCTATAACCTACTTAGTTATGATAGTAATGGTGTGGCTAAAGGCTCTAGCGATGGCTTAGAGGCAATATCTCCTAAAGCCTTTATGTATTCAAGTATATCTGAGGATGATTTTGTTGGTTGGGATAAGTGGACTTTCACTGATGGTGATATGCCTAGAATTACTGGTGCGTTAGGCAGTTCTTCTATTGCTAACCTTAATGCAGCAGGAAATATTTCTTATTCTTTTAATACTAATTATACAGTAGGCGATCAGATTATCAATCTTGCAGATTTATTATATCTGCGTTTCCGTATTGTGCCACCATCTTCGGGCTTGTATTTCGAATCAAGTAATACTAGCATTTTGTCTGTTCTTGATAATGGATATTTTGCAATGGTTCATGCTAATGGCTCAGTTGTATTAACAGTGCACTTCGATGGAGGTTCAGTTATTACTCCTACAAGAGTTCTTGCAGGAGCAGTTGAAGCAATATTCGATAGTGGTTCAGGTACAGACCTTGACCCTTATGTAATAAATTCAATCGACCATTTGTTGAATGTACATGATTTTCTAGATAGTTCATTTATCTTAGATGAGCATCTTGATTTGACTTCTGTTAAATGGAATAGTATTGGTACTAAAGAAAATCCATTTACTGGTTCATTTAATGGCAATGGTTTCGAGCTTCAGAATCTGAATGGAGACAGCTTATTTGGTTATGCTGAGTGTGCAACATTCGAAAATATTTCGTTTGTAGGTGCTAGCATAGTGAAATCGGGTATCAAATATATTTTAGATGGAGCTACTTATATAGGTAACCAACTAATCTCTCAGAAAATCTCGCTATTCGAAGATGTAGATTATGAAGCACTAACTTCAGATACGCTTGTTTTCGACACTGAGTTCAATTTAGGAGAACTTGATAGCATATCTTCGACTAGCCCTCTTGTATTAGATACAGATTATACTGTTAGTGGCCAAGCTATTACTCTTGACAGCGAGGCCGCTTACCAATTCGATATTTCTAATCATATAGCTATCCCAAGCTCCGATTATGCTGCTGGAATGCGTCAAATAACTCTAGCTAGTGGCTTACCTGTTACAGCTAATGAAGTAGTGCTATATAACGGGTACTTCGGAATTTCACAATACTATCTGCAGAAAAATATTGATTATACAGTTGTAGATGATACAACAATTAATCTTTTAGTAGAAGTAGATGCTCCTAATTTCTTTGTAGTAGTTTATTATGATGCTATTACTTATTTTGAAACAGAATTGGAGTTAGGTAGTGGATATACACTTTCTGATTGTCAGTATACATTTATAGA
>CAZKXV010000104.1:0-5553 GCA_964556835.1 uncultured Clostridia bacterium | reverse complement strand
ATTCCAATGCTTAAGCCAAGCGACAGTAATGAAGCAAAAGAATACGTCAAATATGCGTACGAACTTTCTGAAAAATATGATATCCCAGTACTAATGCGTATAACTACAAGGCTGGCACATTCGCAGACATTTGTTGATATGTTAGATAGAAAAGAGGTCGAACTAAAACCTTATGTCAAGGATATGAAAAAATACGTAATGATGCCAGCAAATGCTAGAGCTAGGCATATTGTGCTTGAGGATAAGATGAATAGATTATCCGCAGATTGTAATGATTTCGATATTAATCAAGTTATTATGAAAGACAAGAAATTAGGTATTGTTTGTTCGGGTGTGGTATATCAATATGTTTCAGAAGCACTTCCTAACGCATCAATTTTCAAGTTAGGCTTAGTTCACCCTTTGCCTATGAATGCTCTGAAAAAATTTAGCGAAGAAGTAGAAGAATTAATTGTAATAGAAGAGTTAGAGGGTTTGTATGAAAAAGAATTGAAAGCCAATGGTATCAGCTGCCACGGTAAGGATATTTTCGGAGTACAAGGGGAAGTTTCTGTGCCAATTATACACGAAAAATTATTAGGCATCAAAGCTAATAGAATGGATACTTCTATTCCTGTAAGACCTCCAGTTATGTGTGCAGGTTGCCCTCATAGAGGGGTATATTATGTGCTTAATAAGATGAAGTTAACTGTTAGCTCGGATATCGGTTGTTACTCGCTCGGCGCACTTGCTCCATTATCTGCTGTAGATACAATCATTTGTATGGGTGCAAGCATAGGGGTGGCACACGGATTTGATAAAGCTAGAGGCACAAGCAAAGGAATAGTTTCAGTTATAGGTGACAGTACATTCGTCCATAGCGGAATAACTGGATTAATAAATTCTGTATACAATCAATCTAAAGGAACTTTAATTATATTAGATAATTCGACTACTGGTATGACTGGACATCAAGATCACCCCGGTACAGGAAAGACTCTTAAGGGAGAGATGAGTACAGCACTTGATGTAGTTGCTCTTTGTAAGGCTTGTGGCGTCAAAGATATTAATATAGTAGATAGTTATGACCTAAAAGGGCTGGAAGAGGTTATTAAGAAGTCTATGAATACAGATTCAATGTCAGTTATTATTGCAAGAAGACCTTGTAAATTGCTTACAAAAGTACCAACACCTACTTATTCAATTACTGATAAATGTGTGCAATGCGGTATGTGTATGAAGATAGGTTGTCCAGCAATAAGCAAGTCGCTAGCTAATATTATGACTATAGACAAAGCATTATGTGTTGGATGCGGATTATGTACAAAAATGTGCAAATTTGATGCTATTAAGGAGGGTTAAATTTTGGATTTGAATATATTAATTGTCGGAGTTGGTGGGCAAGGAACATTACTTGCGAGTAGAGTACTTGGTCAATTTGCGACAGGAAGAGGCTTAGATTGTAAGTTGAGCGAAGTACACGGTATGGCTCAACGTGGAGGTAGTGTGGTTACTCATGTGAGGATAGCTAAGAAAGTATACTCACCAGTAATAGCTGAAGGTAGAGCTGATATTATAATAGCATTTGAAGAACTTGAGGCATTAAGGGCAAGGCATTATCTTTCTGAAGAAGGTATAATGATAGTCAATTCTCAAGAAATCTATCCAATGCCAGTAATTATTGGTGCGGTATCATATCCAGAGAATCCAATAGCTACAATCAAGAGTGAAGGAAAAAATGTAATAACATTAAATGCATTAGATTTAGCAAAAGAATGCGGTAATATTAAGGCTTCAAATACAGTTATGATAGGGAAAATGGCGAAAATATTAGATATTCCACTTGATGAAATGAAAGAAGTACTCAAAGTTGTAGTGCCTGAAAGATTTATTGAATTGAATTTGCTAGCAGTTGAGAAAGGTTATAATAGCTGAATAAGGAGTATATATTATGAAGTACTTTAATGAAAAATATGAATGTATGTCTAGAGAGGAACTAAATAAGCTACAAAGTGAAAGACTAGTAGAAGTTATTCAGAGAGTCTATGATAATGTAAAAACATATCGAGACAAAATGGATAAAGCAGGGCTTAAGCCTGCTGATATTAAGAGTATATCTGATATTTCTAAGCTTCCTTTCACAGTTAAGCAGGACCTTAGAGATAATTACCCTATGGGGTATTTTGCAGCGCCTAAGAAAGATATTGTCAGAGTTCACGCATCAAGCGGAACTACTGGCAAATTGACGGTAGTAGGTTATACAAAAAAAGATATTGAAACTTGGGCAGAGGTATGTGCAAGGTCTCTTGTATGTGCGGGGGCGACGCAAGATAGTATTGTTCATGTGGCATACGGATATGGACTTTTTACTGGTGGACTTGGAATGCACTATGGTTCAGAGAAATTAGGTAGTATTACTGTTCCTATTTCTGGTGGTAATACTGGTAAGCAGATAATGCTATTACAAGACTTTGAAGCGGATATTCTCTGTTGTACTCCCACTTATGCAATATATATTGCTGATGAATTAGATAAGTTGAAAATTGATCCAAAATCGCTTAAACTGAAAGCTGGCATTTTTGGAGCAGAGCCTTGGACAGAGGAAATGCGAGCGGAGATAGAGAGAAGGCTTGATATAAAGGCATACAATATATATGGGCTAAGCGAGATATCTGGACCGGGTGTGTCAATGGAATGCGAAGCTCAAGAAGGTATGCATATATTTGAAGATGTATTCTATCCTGAAATTGTAGACCCTGTAACATTATTGCCTGTGGAAGATGGTATTGATGGTGAGTTGGTATTCACAACATTGACTAAGGAGGGAATTCCACTTATTAGGTATAGAACTCGTGATATTACTTCACTTACACATAATCAATGTAAATGCGGCAGAACAATGGTAAGAATGGCTAGAGTTCATGGAAGAACTGATGATATGCTTATTATTCGTGGGGTAAATGTATTCCCATCACAGATTGAATCTGTTATTATGAAGATAGGCAAAGGAGTTCAACCACATTATCATATTTATGTAGATAGAATAAATAGACTAGATGTAATGGAAATCAAGGTAGAAGTTAGCGAAAAATTATTTAGTGATGAAATTAAGTATATTGAGGCAATTAAGAAAGAAATTGCTACTGAAATGAAAGATAATTTAAGTATTAATGCGAAAATTACATTAGTATCCCCCAATAGCTTACCAAGAAGTGAAGGAAAAGCACAAAGGGTTACTGATAATCGCAAAAACAAATAAATAAGTAAATATTAATAGGAAAAATCATATTATATAAGGAGAAGATTATGTTAGTTCAACAAATTGCAGTTTTTTTGGAAAACAAGAAAGGTAGAATACAGGATTTTACTGAAATTTTGGCATTAAATGGGGTTGACTTAATAGCTATGAGTATTGCTGATACTTCCGAGTATGGAATACTAAGAGCTATAACTTCAGACAATGCAAAAGTCCTTGAACTTGCGAAAAAAGCTGGGTTTACAGCGGCTTGTAATGATTTAATCGGCATTAGCGTTGATGATAAACCCGGTGGATTGAACGCAGCGCTCAAAGCTGTTTCGGACAAAGGAATAGATATAGAATATCTTTATTCTTTTGCGAAAGCTGACGGCAAGGCGTTAATACTTATAAGAGTTGAAGACCCAACTCAAGCAATAGAGGTATTGAAGACAATTGATCATATTGAGCTTATTACAAATACCCAAGTATTAGGGGGAAAATAGAACATATTTGAACGATTGACTATAATTGTGGATATCAAGTCTATTAGGCAAGCTTTAACTACAATTAGGAATAAGCTAAAAAAAAGGACAAGTCTAATGCTTATGGTCAAGGCCGATGGATATGGACACGGAATAGATAATGTAGCTTCGCTATGTGGAGATTTAGTAGATTGGTTTGGTGTAGCTACAGCGAGTGAGGGAATAGTTCTTAGAGATAGTGGGATAGATAAGCCTATACTTGTCACTGCTATGTCATCTCATTCAGCGTATGATATTGTTAAGTATTCTTTGACTGCAGTAATTGATAATATTGAATTTGCGAAATCATTATCAAATAATGCGGTACAATTAAAAAAGGAAACTAATATTCATATCAAGATAGACACGGGTATGAATAGGCTGGGAGTGAAGACAGAGTCCGAATTACACAGACTTGTAAGTAAAGTTGAGCAATTGCCTAATATCCATATACAAGGGTATTGTTCTCATTTTTATGATAGCGACACTCTGTCATTAGACATTCAGAACAAGAAATTTTGCGAACTCACTTCAGGTTATATGGGTATAAAACACATTGCGAACAGTGAGGCCACATTAGCTAATGATTTATATCATTATGATATGGTAAGATTAGGAATATTAGCGTATACGGGTATAACCAATGCAATGACACTTGTCTCAACTATAGTTTCTAAAAAGAGAGTATTAAGTGGTGAAAGTGTGGGCTATAATGCAGTTTTCAAGGCAATTTCTAACACGATGATAGCAGTCGTAATTGGCGGATATTATGATGGCATAATGAGAAATATGGTCGGGCAAGAAGTACTTGTTAACGGAACAAAATGCCCAATAATAGCAGTATGTATGGATACATTTATGATAGATATTGGCAAAATTCATGCTAAAGTTGGGGATAATGTAATTATAATAGGAACTAGCGGAAAGCACACAATAAAGGCAAGTGATATAGCATATAAATGCAATACAATTAGTTATGAGGTATTAACAAATATTAAGGCAACACGAGCAGAGCGAATTTATTATATTTAAGGAAAGAAAAGTATGAGTGATATTATCAACCAGAAGAAAAAATTAAGGAAATTGATTAGAGAGCGACTTAGTAGCCTCTCTAGTATGGATAGAAAAAACTATTCTAATATAATATTTAATAAGTTAATAGTAAGACCAGAATATCTTAATGCGGACAAGCTCTTTGTATATATTTCATTTGATACTGAAGTTCAGACTACTGATATCATTATGAAAGCACTTGAGGACAATAAAAGAGTTTTTGTGCCTCGTATCAAGGGTCAGTTTATGGATATGGTTGAGATATCTAGTATTACGAAATTTGTTATGAATGATTATGGTATTGTAGAGCCTGATGTTCATGAGTGCGAATTATATGACGGAGATGTTGATGTTGTTATTATGCCTTTATTAGGTTTTGATAGAAATAATTCAAGGCTTGGTCGAGGCGGTGGTTACTATGATAAGTTTCTAGCTAGAAAAAACTATTCTTTAATTGCTATTGCCTATTCTGTACAAGAACTAGAAAATATTATAACAGAGAAACACGATGTGAAATTAGATATCATTATCACAGAAAAAGAGGTAATATAATGAGAGTTATTAGTGGCTTATATAGAGGCAGACAACTAATCTCTCCGCCTGATAATACCATTCGTCCTACTAAAGATATGGTTAAAGAAGCGATTTTCGGCAAACTTCAGTTTCTGTTGCCTGAAAGCACGTTTATTGACTTGTTCTCTGGTTCGGGTGCTATGGGTATAGAAGCAGTATCAAGAGGAGCAAGCAAAGTCTACTTCAATG
>CAZKXV010000103.1:0-5590 GCA_964556835.1 uncultured Clostridia bacterium | reverse complement strand
AAATACGCATTTTTGTTTTTAATTTTAATAAAATATAAAATTTCAAAAAAGCTAGTTTTTGAAGCTAGCTTCTTCTACAGTCTGAGGTTATTAATACTATTAGTACTAATAACCTCTTTCGTAAACTATATTCGCTTATCTGTCTATACAACCATTTAGCCCCCTACTATAAATGACATTCCATCACATAATTTGTCAAACCAGTTGGTAGGAGCAACATATGTGTAGCCACTCGATGTTTCCATCAGTTGTATCTCAGCAATTGAACCATCTGCTTGTACTGCCATCGCAACAGCATCACTTGGAATAACTTGGATATTATCCGTAGCTCCCACCGCAGAAGCACCAGTGCTTTCACTTGCAGTCAAGTTTGCTCCTGAACCTATAAAGGCAATCATTACACCTATAATAGCTACCACAACAAAATATCCTGCAATGGCTGCCCAGTTTTTTCTAAAGGGACTTACACCTTCACTACCATAATTCTCTCTATATCGATAATCAACACTTTCTCTGCCCCTAAATTGTGTATCTCTATCTGGCGTTAACTCGTCGGAAAATGTTCTTTTTTTTTGCATTCTATCAGGTGTCCTATAATGACCAGAAGCTTGAAATTCTGAATAGAATTGTTCTTCATCATATATTCGCCTAGGTTCATCTCTATGCAACTCATTCCATAAATATTTATCGTACTCATCCATAGGAGTTGTTCTCTGTTCACTCACATAACCTATTCTCTTGTTCTGTACCATTATATTCACCTCTATATATTTTATTCCTTTTTTTCAGCTATTCTTAGCTTCGCCGACTTTGACCTTTCATTTACAATTAACTCTTCTTCTTTAGGAAACATAGGTTTCCTTGTTATTATCTTAATCTCACTTACCTTGTCACAAATGCATATTGGTGCAGATTTGTCGCAAATGCAATCTTTTTCTAGTTCTCTAAACGCATTTTTCACTATTCTGTCTTCTAATGAATGGAAGCTTATTATACATATTCTACCGCCGATTTTCAGCATTCTAGTCATTGCAATTATTGCTTCATACAGTCCGCTAAGTTCTTCATTCACCTCTATTCTAATAGCTTGAAAAGTTTTTTTTGCGGGATGACCTCTTTTCCATCGCATTTTTGCTGGGATACTATTTTCTACTATTTTAGCAAGTTCAAGTGTTGTCTTTATTTCTGCCTTTTCACGTTCCCTTACTATAGATTTCGCTATAAGTCCCGCAAAATTATCTTCACCATACTTACGTATTATGTTCGAAATTTCATTCAGTGAATAGTTATTCACGATATCTTTTGCGCTCTTTCCACCTGATAAATCCATTCTCATATCAAGTGGAGCATCTTGCATATAACTGAAACCTCTGTCTCCGTTATCAATTTGGTATGAAGAAACTCCTAAGTCAAGTAATATTCCATCTAGCTTTTCTTCTATTTTATTAGGCAAATCTTTATAATTGCCTTGAATGTAAGTTATGTTGCTGTACCCTTGAAGTCTTCCCTTGCTAGCTTGTATTGCCTCGATATCTCTGTCGTTAGCATATAATCTTCCGCCATCTAACCTCTTGAGAATCTCTTCGCTATGTCCTCCACCGCCGATTGTACCATCTAGATAAACACCGTTTGCGGATATATTTAGTCCCTCTAAACATTCATTTAATAATACGGGGACGTGTCTAAATTCCATCTTAGATACCGTACTTGCCTAATGAAGTATGCATTTCTAAGGTATCATCCTCACAAATATACTCGTTCCACTTGCTTTCATCCCATAGATTGACTTTTGAACCACTTCCAGAGAATACTACATTCTTATTGAGATTAGCATATGTTCTAAGATTCTTAGGCAACAAAAATCTTCCCTGTTTGTCCTCTTCTATCGTATACAATGAAGCAAGAAGTTTTCTCTTGTATTTCAAAGCAACTGTATCAGCCGATGTAATATTATCAAGTTTCTCAAATATTATTTGAGCAGCACTTTGAGATAAAATATCCAAACAATAATCAGCTCCCATCATAATTATTGGTCTGTCGCCTAGATCAGCCCTTAATTTTGCTGGAATTCTCAACCTGCCACGGTCGTCCATCTGATGATTGAATGTGCCACTAAAATTATTCATAGTTATATTTTATCATACACTTTGACCATTTGCAACCCCTTTTTGAAAAAACTTTTATAAAATTGGCATATTTTTTTGACAACTTAAGATTTTTAACACTACAACCCTTTAATAATAGCATATACAGCATTGTGTCCAAAATGGAAATAATTTAAAAATAATTATAAAAATATTTCATATGATTAAGTTTTTCATTATATTAACTAGAAAAAATAGTATATCACATTGATTTTCTCTGAATTGTGGTCAAAATGGGACAAAATGGGAATATTACGATATAACTGCATAACGAGATTTTTAATACAAAAAAAATAGCAACAATTAAGTTGCTAAATTCCTATTGAATAATAAATTATTATACTATTCTTATAAGTTTATTGCCTATTAAGTCACAAGAGGTAAGAATATATTCAACTTCATCAATTTTCACCCTAGGTTTCTGAACGTGATAGGGTGCATGAATATGCCCATATACAACTTGAGGAACATTGTACTTGGTAAACAGCTCTGTAAGCCCAGAGGGACTATATTCGGGGTTATATGGAGGATAGTGTATCATTCCTACTACAATATCATCTTCTTTTCTTTTTTTCGCCATATCTTGAAGTGACATTTCCATTCGAAGAAGCTCTCTGGTATAAATTTTCTTATCATTTTCATCTACAAAACGACTTTCATTATCCCAGCCCCTTGAACCGCATACAAGCAAATTATCAATTCTTAGACAATCATTCTGAATCGCATACATATTTGAATGTAATGCTTCTCTAACCTTGCCAATACTTGACCACCAGTAATCGTGGTTGCCTCGAATAATGACCTTGTGGCCTTTGAGTTCGCTTATAGCTTCTAAGTCTATCTTGGCATCATCTAATTTCATAGCCCAAGAGATATCACCTGCAATTAGAACAACATCTTCTTTAGATATTTTGTCGTTCCAATCAGTGATAATTTTGTCCCAATACCCTTCCCATTTGTCACCAAAAATGTTCATAGGTTTATCTTTTGCACCAGAAAGGTGCAAGTCGCTAATAGAATAAACTTTCATAATGTAGATATTAACATACTTCAGTCAATAATTGCAATTATATTAGTGTAAGTCAATAAAGCGGTAGTTTTTTTCTACCGCCTTATGTATATTGTAGATTGCCTATCAATTACTGCGGGAATAATGGCAAATCGAATATGTCTTCACATTGGTTTTCAGTATAGATTACGCATGGTGGCGTAGCACAATAACCATAGGTTGGAACGAGTAAATCAACTTGTGCAACTACTTTTAGGATTGAAGTAACACAACAAGTAATCTTAAATTTACACCCACATACATATACACCCTCTATAACAACCGCATTCACAGTAGCTTCTAGTTCGTAAGGGACAATACTGCTAACAGGTATATCTAATACCACATCATATGGTATGGAAATAAATGTTTTACCAGTAGCAGTAATATTATTAGCATCTGTAAAAACTATTTCTAAAGGAATTAACACATCAGCACGTACACGTGAACAAGAGCCCTCAGGCAACTTGTCAATTTGTAGGTTTTTTATTTTGCCACGGGAACTTATACTCTTACCGCTAACAAATGTGAACGGTGTTGTAACATTAGCAGGGTCTGTACAGACCAAATTGACAAAAACATCTTCAAGAACTTCTTGTCTAATACAAGAATCAAAAATCTTATCAACCTCAATACAAGCCTTGTAACAAAGACCATTTAATGGGTTGCCACAAATCCGACCGGGAACTTTATCTTTATTAGTAATATTGGAAAAAGACATTGCTTTCACCTCCTTAATATTATAGTTATAATATGAGGGGTCAATACAAATAGTTCCGCTAAACAAATGTTTGCGGAACTTAATTCAAATTATTCAAAAGTTAGTGAACTTTCTATAGAAGCATCAAGCTTAGCTTCGAGGATTTGCTCGAGTCTGTCAAGAGCTAGATTCGCTCCAGTTTTGGAGAAAGAGGAAGTTGGATATAGATTGCCTATACCTATTCCCAATTTGGCACATATCATTTTCTTATTCTTTTCATAATCATTCTTTTTCAGTTTATCTTGCTTAGTACCGATTATTATAAAAGATATATTATATGCATTAAGCATATTAACTAATTGGATATCTTGTTGAGTTGGCGAATGCCTCATATCGACAAGAACAAGTACACAGGCTATTTCCGCATTGGTGAAATATTCTTCCATAAGTCTCGCCCATTTAGCTCTTTCTTCATGGCTTGCTTTAGCAAATCCGTATCCTGGTAAATCAACAAGATAAAACTCACCATTATTAATTGTGAAATAGTTTATCATTCTTGTTCTTCCCGGTTGAGAAGAAGTTCTAGCTAGCTTAGAATTATTTGCTAAGTAGTTAATGAAAGAAGATTTTCCTACATTTGAACGGCCTGCAACCGCTACATGCGGTGCTTCAGTTATAATCATTCCCTCGACATCAACTGCTGAAGTCAAATAAGTTGCCTGCTTAATTCTCATTATACACCATTGATTGAGTTCTTGAATACAGTATCTATATCAGCAGCAATAATGAAATCCAGCCTTTTTCTAATAGATTCTGGCAAATCTTCCATTTCTTTATTATTCTCAGCAGGAATTATTACTGTCTTAATACCTGCCCTAACAGCTGCAAGAGCCTTTTCTTTAAGTCCGCCAATAGGTAGTACTTTGCCTCTAAGCGTAACTTCGCCGGTCATTGCAACATCTTCTTTTATAGTCTTACCAGTAAAGGCAGATAATACAGCTGTGGCAATAGTTATACCCGCAGATGGACCATCCTTCTGAATTGCTCCTTCTGGAACATGGATATGTATATCCGTTTTCTTAAATATCTTAGGGTCAAGCCCGAAATCCTTTGCCCTACTCCTTACAAGTGTAATCGCAGTTTTTGCTGATTCTTGCATTATATCACCTAATTGACCAGTAAGCAAAATATCACCACTACCTGCCATAAGACTAACTTCAATTATTAAAGTATTTCCGCCACATTGAGTCCAAGCAAGACCTGTTACAGCACCTGATTCATCTTTGTCCACCTTACTAGGTTTAGTATCCATACCTAATCCAAGAAACTCTTTAAGCTTATCCTTATGCAAGGTTATCTTACGTTGAGTACCTTTATCCACATATTTCATAGCTATTTTGCGACAGATACCAGCAATTTGACGCTCCAATTCACGCACCCCCGATTCATAAGTATAGCCATTAATAATCTTTTCAAAAACTTCGTCAGATATTACGACTTTACTCTCGTTAATACCGTGTTTCTTCAATTGCTTAGGCAAGAGATGATTTCTTGCAATATTTACTTTCTCTTCTATCATATAACCATTCATTTCTATGCTTTCCATACGGTCAAGAAGTGGTCTAGGTATAGTATCAGTAGTATTAGCTGTTGCAATAAAAAGCACTTCGCTCAAATCGAATGGAAGTTCTAAATAAT
>CAZKXV010000102.1:0-5591 GCA_964556835.1 uncultured Clostridia bacterium | reverse complement strand
CACAAAACCAAATCCAAATTTTTAACAAAAATACAAAGATTAGATATGAAGGAAACGAAACAAATAATATATATTCATTCAAATATTATGATGCGGATAAGATAATATACGGCAAGCCTATGCGGGAGCACTTGAAATTTGCAATGAGTTATTGGCATACTCTTTGTGGCGGCAATAATGATATGTTTGGGGAAGCGACTGTGGATAAAAGTTTTGGTGCAAATTCTGAAATGTTATCATATAAGAACAAAGTATATGCTGGTTTCGAATTAATGCAGAAACTAGGTATTGAGTACTTCTGTTTTCATGACCGAGATATTGCACCTGAAGGTACTTCTTTAGTTGAAACGCAAGCGAACATTGATGAGATAGTTCAATTGATAAAAGCTAGAATGGAAGCTACGGGTATAAAACTTTTATGGGGTACTTCAAACTGTTTTTCCCATCCTAGATTTATGAGTGGGGCAGGAACTAATCCGAATGCTGATGTTTTCTGTTATGCCGCAGCACAGATTAAGAAAGCTCTTGATATTACAGTCGCCCTTGGTGGAACCGGCTATGTTTTTTGGGGTGGTAGAGAGGGATATGATACTTTGCTTAATACTGATATGGATTTTGAGCTTGATAATATGGCATATCTCATGCGTTTAGCGGTTGATTATGGCAGAAGTATAGGCTTTGAGGGAGATTTCTATATTGAGCCTAAGCCTAAAGAGCCTACTAAGCACCAGTATGATTACGATGTATCTACAGTACTTGCATTTCTTAGAAAGTATAATCTTGATAAAGATTTCAAGATGAATATAGAGGCAAATCACGCAACTTTGGCAGGGCATACATTCCAACACGAATTAAGAGTAGCTAGAGATAATGGGGTATTCGGCTCGATAGATGCAAACCAAGGTGATATGTTATTGGGATGGGATACGGATCAATTTCCAACTAATATCTACGATGCTTCTCTATGTATGTATGAAGTGCTTAATGCAGGCGGTTTCAAAAATGGCGGATTAAATTTTGATGCGAAAACTAGGCGTGCAAGTAATGGGCTGGATGATATATTTTTGTCATATATAGCGGGTATGGATGCCTTTGCCTATGGTCTAATTGTTGCTGAAAGAATGATAACAGCTGGTACAATTGATAAGTTTGTGAAAGATAGGTACAGTAGTTATGAGGTAGGTATTGGGGCAGAAATAATAAATAGAAATGTTTCTATTCTAGAATTAAGTGATTATGCCATAAAAAATGGAGTTAGAGAACTAAATAGTGGCAGACAAGAGTATTTGGAATCATTACTCAACAAGTATATTATAGGATAATTATTATATCGATTAAGGAGGAGTATTAGAAAAATACTTAAAATTTTTTCTTTGCTGTTTATTCTTTTTTATAAAATTCACTATTGACATCCAATTGTACTAGTGCTATAATCGTATAAGAGGGGGAAGTTCATTTAAGGCATTAGTGGATAGGGCACGCAGGAGAAATAGATGGATAGAATGAAAGAATTTTTGAAAGAAGTTAATAAAGTCAAAAGTCTAGACGATTTATTGTCAAGGCTTGATAAACTTGTAGATGTCGAAAAAGACATGGTTTTTGTTTCCGATTTTTCTAATAATAAAGTTTTATATAGTACTAAGGCATTAAACAAAACTTTTCAAGGTGATTTGAAAGGTTGTTATTGTTATGATTTTTTCTATGGATTTAGTCAATCTTGCTTAAACTGTTATAAACGGACTTTTTTTGAAGATAATGATAAAACTTTTATAATTGAAGAAGAAAACAAAAAAGCAGGTATTGTTTATAATGTTATAAATAAATTAATTAAATGTGCAGATGGTGCTTATCTAAATATAGCATTATTTAGAGATAATGATTCAAAATTATCTCAAAATAAAACATCAGTTTTTAATAAGTTTACTAATAGTATTTTGGCTCTTGCTGCAGACCATAGTGATTATGAAAAAGGCATAGAACTTACTTTAAAAAGTTTTATGGACGTTACTAAAGCCGAAAGAGTTTCAATCTTTGAAATAAATAAGCAAACTAGGTCCATGAGCAATACAATTTGCCTGCATAAAAATGAAATAGCTAAAGGATATGATAAATCAAAAGGTTTATTACTTAATTCATTGCCTTGGTTTACTAGTACAATTCTTTTGAAACAAAATATTTTTGTCAAGAAAGGCGAGAGCTTTCCTAAAGAAGCAAAAATAGAAGAAAAGTATTTTGCAAAACAGGGAATAGATTCATTATTAGCTATTCCAATTATAATAGATGATGTAGTGTACGGTATATTATTATTATCTAATCTTATCGATATTACAGCTTGGAATTCGAATGAGCTATATGAATTTAATGTTCGAGTTGAAGAATTCTGTAAAGTAATTGGTAATAAGATTAAGCAGAAGAAAATGGAAGAAGATTTAATAAAGATGAGAGAATTTCTTTTCGAAACTGGTATTATTAAAGGCTCTATTGATTTAGATACAATGGAAACTAAAGTGGATGACAAATTATGGGAAATGTTAGGCAGAAAACCTGCCCCAATAATTTCATCTAAAGATAGCATAATATATGAGCCTGATAAATCTCTAGTATCATTTATAATTTCAGAAATTAAGAAAAACAGTGAAATAAATACTTCCGTTCAAATTCGTTTGGTGGCAGGCGACAATACACTTCGTTGGTACGAATTGAAAATATATTTTTCAGATAAGGCGTCTCTTTTCAAAACATCAATAATTGATTTTATGCTTATTGATATTCACCAACAGAAAGTCTTTGAGATGAATCTTATGAGTTCTAATACTGCTCTAAATATTTCATTAATGAGCTTAGGGCTTGATATTTTTCAATATGATATTGAAACTCATACAATTACCGTTATAAATTCTTCTTCATTTAGTACAATACATAATATCAATATTCAAGAGTTTCTTTCTAAACACGTTAACCCTGAAGACCAAGAAGAATTAGAAAAGGCACTAGATGATGTTAAGTATAAGGATACGGAAGATAATATTATTTTCAGCCTTGAGCTTAGATTATTCATTGATTATGAATATAGGTGGCACGAATTACTCGCATATTCTTATGAGAAGAATAAAGACGGTAGTTTGGCTAATATTCTTATTGCTAGCCATGATATACATAAAGAGATACTAAGAAGTCGAGAACTGTCTGAAAGGCAAAATAAGTTCAATTCAATTAGTTCATCTGTCAATGAAATAATTTTTGAAACTGATGAATCTAGAAAATTTACTCTTATCAATAGAAAAGGGCTAGAAATCTTAGGCTTCAATAATCCTGATGAAATAAATCTTTATGACATAATCCATCCTAATGATGCGATTAGGATTAAGCAAATTTTAGATGAATTAATTAATATCCCAACTGAAGAACAGTTCAAAAAGAAAACTAATATGAGAATAAATACCGAAAAATTAGGGTATAGATGGTATGAATTCAGTTTTCTAGTTGGAGCAGCTGAAGGCAAGTTGATTTCTCTACTAGCAGTAGGTTATGATACTACTGAACATTTAGCGGAAAAAAGAGCTAGCAATTATGCACTTAACCATGATAAGTTGACTGGTGTATATAACAATTACTATTTATTAGATTATTTAGAGCAGGAACAAGAAAAGGTAGGTTTAAACAAAGTATTTGTCTATATTAATGTGGATAATTTTAGAAGAATTAATGAAGTCTTCGGATACAAGGCAGGAAATGATGTTATTGTAAAACTCGCTCAAAGATTGGACAGATTTGTGGATAATAGAGGTATATTAGCAAGAATTTCTGGCGATGAATTTGCAATTGTTATGGACACGGATGGCGATAAGGAAATAATAACTGCTGATATAAAAGAAATGGCTCAGCAATTCAAATATATTCCTATTACAGTCGGAGGGCAAGAAATAACATTTACCATTACATGTGGTATTTCATTTTATCCTGATAATTCTAAGAATTTGCGTGAATTATTGCTTTTTTCTGAGACAGTAATGTTAAATGGAAAAAAGAAAAATAGGGGTACAGTTATATCATTTAATCAAAAAAATTATGAGAAGATACAGCATACGAAACAAGTTGTTGCTGATGTGAAGAAAGCTAATATCAAGCGAGAATTTACAATGCATTATCAACCTATAGTTAATTTGAATAATGATGATGACTTCGCAGTTGAGGCTTTAATTAGATGGAATCACCCTATTAGAGGTATTCTTACCCCTGCACACTTTATTGATATTATTGAAAACAGCAGACAGATAGTACAGATAGACAAGGTAATATTTGTGCGGGTGCTTGCACAAATAGATAAATGGTTAAGAAATACTGGTAAGCGTGTATCTGTTTCCTATAATGTTTCTGCTGCTTGTTTGGCGAATGATGACTATGCAATGTTTGTTATTGATGCAATAAGTCGTAGCAATGTCGACTTTGCACAGATTCAATTAGAGATTACTGAAACTATAGCTCTTGATGTAAATGAAATTGTAAAAACTAATATTAAATTATTACGTTGTCAAGGAATAAAGATTGCACTAGATGATTTTGGAATGGAATATTCTACCTTGTCGCAACTAGATAGTATAGAATTTGATACTTTGAAAGTAGACAAACATTTCGTTGATAATATTGATAAACCAATAACTCTAGCAATACTGAAAATGATAAGAGAGATTAGCAGTATTAGTGATTTCAAGTGTATTGTAGAGGGAGTAGAAACTGTTGAACAATACAATAAAATAATAAAACTTGGCTTCGAAAATATTCAAGGTTACTACTTCTATAGACCAGTTTCTGCTAGTGCGATTCAGAAAATTATATTAGATAATTTAGAGAGTAACCGTGCTTAGAAAAGTTTCTATTTGGATTATGCAGATAGGTTAAATAATACATTATCAATTAAAGGGTTGACAAAAATAAAAAACTGAATTATCATAGTAATATTAGGTGTATTATATACTATACTAATTATGGTTATGAGCCAATGGAGGAATATTATGGGACTGGCAGAGAAAAGACAACTGAAGAAAAGACAAGAGCAGAAGACTTATCTTAGGAAGACTCTTAGAAAAATTAATAAAATGATTACTACTTTGGACAAGACCAAAGCAGATATAATTGCGAGAGCGCTTAAAGCTAAGGATAGTAAAGATATGCATATCTATAAGCAATGCGTGAATCGTTTGAAGAGTCAAGCACATTTCAGATATAAGGCAGAGGATATGTATCATAATATTAAGACGGCATTAGATTTCAGAGATATGACTGATGTTATGAATGTATTTTCTAAGAGTTTAAGTATCATATCCAAGGATATTGATAAAGGTAATAAGACCAATAATTTTGCGAAAATGCAGAAGCAATTTGATACCGCATTAGACGGTTTCGGTAACGAAATGATTAAGCTAGATGATTTCATTGAATCGGCTGATGATGCATATGAAGATACTGCTAGTGAATCGTTTCTGTCAGATGCTGATGTAGAGGCTATGATTGCAGCGAGCGGTATTGAGTCGATGTTAGACCCCGAAATCGCTGAGCGAGTCTCGAAGATAGATGAATTGAAATAATCAACT